>CAIKQM010000360.1 GCA_903829565.1 uncultured Planctomycetota bacterium | reverse complement strand
TCGCGCGCGCGCTGGAAGTGGATCCCTCGAACAAGTTGGCCAGCGATTGGATTGCCAAGACCAACGGCAAGTTGGCTTCGGTGTGGCGTGCGCGTGCCTTCGACTTGCACGCCGAGGACGAGATCGACGCGGCGTTGGCGGCGTATGAGCGTTCGCTGCGCCACGAGCCCGATGATGAAGCGACCATCGAAGGCCGCGCCATCGCGCTGTCGTTGGTGGCGCACCGCTCGATGCTCGGGCGCACGTACTTCCAAGATGGCTTGTTGGCTTTGTCGGACTTGTGGCTCGACCAAGCCAAGTCGCGCTTCTCGTACACGCTCAAGTACCGTCCGCAAGATGGTCGTGCCAAGCAACGCGAAGACCAAGTCAAGCACTTGATCGCCATCGAGCGCATCTCGGCGGCGCGCGCGCACGAGGCGGACAAGCGCTTTGGTGCCGCCCGTCATGAATACAAGACAGCCTTGTTGCACGAGCCGACAAGCGTGGACGCCATGGAAGGCGCCGAGCGCTGCAAGGTCGAACTGAAGGTGCTCGACTTGATTGGCCGCGTGCGCATGGAATTGGTGCGCGGTCGTTTTGACAAGGCCGAGACGATCGCTCAGGAAGCGCGCACGCTGACCAAGCTGCAGACCGAAGAGGTCGACGGGGCCTTTGCTTCGATTCGCGAAGCGCGCTTTGAGAAGGCTTACAACGAGGCTTTGGCGCTCGAACGCGACTGGCGCTACTCCGATGCAGTGCTGCGCTACGACCAGTTGCTGGAGAAGGCCGAGTACTACAAGGATGTGATTGCGCGGCGTGACGCCTTGCAGGGCTACATCCGCGATGCAGAGCGCATGTGGGCCCGTGCCGAAGCGGCTACGGAAGCCAGCGTGAAGCTTGATCTCTACCGCCAGATCCAGACCTTCTGGCCCGAGTACCAAGATCTGCCGCAGCGCATTGCTGCCCTCGAAGCGCAACTGGCCGCCACGGGCGGCTGAGCGCGAGTCCTCCGATCATGCGCGCTCTGCTGCGTAGCATCGCGACGCGCTGGGTGTTGCTGGTATTGGCGGCGGTGGTCGTGCCGCTGCTGGGGTTCGCGTACTTCATGCGCGCGCAACTGGCCGAACGCCATTGGGCTTCGGTCGAGTACTACCTGCTCACGATGGCCCAAGAGATGGCCGATCGCTTGGACACGTTGGTGGCCGAGCGGGTCGCGGACATCCAGTCGTGGGACTCGATGAATCCGCTGACCGAGTGGGCCTTGGGTGCTTGGGACGAGGCGGAGTCGCCCTTTCCCGGTCAACTGCAAGGACAGTTCGATCGCTTTGTCGAGCGCGGTCAGGTGTATGACTTGGTGATCGCTGTGGATGCGAATGGCCGTCTGCTGGCGGCAAGTTCGCGCCGGCCCGGAGGTGGTGCCTTGCCGCCGATGGTGGTGGAGGGATTGCAG
Source organism: uncultured Planctomycetota bacterium (assembly GCA_903829565.1). Taxonomy (GTDB): domain Bacteria; phylum Planctomycetota; class UBA1135; order UBA1135; genus SXXH01. Next base: position 7,560 of record CAIKQM010000360.1, on the reverse strand, counting down.
CGCAGCTATGCGAACGATGCTTGGTTCCGGAACGCGCTGCAAGGTCAGGTGACCTTGGTGGATCATCATCGTTCGCCGTTGCTGGAGGGCATGCAGGCTTCCGATGCGTCTGTGCCGGAGATGCATTTGGGCATCGCCGTGCCGGTCAAGCGCCAGCTGGGTGCCGAGGTCGTTGGTGTGGTCTACGCGCTCATGAACTGGCGGCATGTGCAGACGGTCATCCTCAAGCCTGTGAAGCCGCGCATTCCGTTGCGCATGGGCTCCGACTTGTATGGCTCTACCTACGCATGGTTGTGGAAGAGCGACTGTGACACCATCTTGGCCCACCCGTCAAAAGAACTGTACATGCAGGCCGTTTCGCGGCCGCCGATCGAGCTTCCCCAGCTGGTCGAGGCAGCCAAGAGCAGTGAGCACGGGCTGTATCCCATGTATGAATTCCGCGGCGTGGGCAAGAGCGCTGCGTACAAGCACTGTCGTTCGGTGGCCGAGGGTGGCTTTGGTTGGGTCGTCGGCGTGGGAATGGACAACCAAGACATCACGGCCACCTTGGATGAACTGCAGTCGGTGTTGCTGAAGGCGACCATTGTGGTGGTCTTGCTTGTGGTGCTGGGCACGGCCATTGTTGCGCGCCGCACCACCGCGCCGATCCTGCGCCTGCAGCAAGCGACACGGCGTGTCGCCGCAGGGGACCTGACCGCACGCTCGGGAGTGACCAGCGCGGACGAGTTGGGGGACTTGGGGCGCGCCTTTGATGAGATGACAAAAGAAATTGACGAGAGCCGGCGGCAACTCGTCAAGGCCGAGAAAGAGCGCGCTTGGCGCGAGATGGCGCGTCAAGTCGCGCATGAAATCAAGAATCCGCTCACACCCATCCAGTTGTCCGTCAACTTGCTCAAGCGTGCGCGTGATGAGGGCAGTCCTGAGTACCCCGTCATTTTCGAACGCACGGTTGAGTTGGTCTTGCGCCAGGTCGACAACATGAAGCGCATTGCCTCGGACTTTGCGGCCTTCGCCGGGGCACGCGCCTCCAGGCCGGAACGCTTGGACGTGTCCGCGCTGTATGCCGAGGTGTTGGATCTGAATGCGGCGTGGGCAAGCGAAGCCAAGGTCGAAGTGCGCCGCGCGTTGTGCACCGCCTTTGTGCGTGCCGATGCGCACGAGCTGCGTCGAGTGCTGATCAACCTCGTATCGAATGCGATTGAGGCGATGCCTCAAGGCGGAGTGCTGGAGGCAAGCATCACTCTCACCACCGGCAAGGACGGACGCTTGATGGTCCTGGAGCTGCGCGACACAGGTGTGGGCTTGTCGGAGACTGCTCGTTCGCGCCTGTTCGAGCCGTACTTCACCACGCGCACGCATGGCACGGGCTTGGGGCTCGCCATCGCGCGCCGTTTGGTGGAGGAAATGAACGGAACGATCGAACTTGAGCCGCGCAAGGACTTGGACCGTGGCACAGTCGCGCGCATCCAGCTGCCACTCTTGCCCGCGACTACGGAGTCTGCATGAGCCTTGCCTCCACATGTTTCCTCACCGGGGCTACGGGCTTCTTGGGCACGGCACTGGCAGAGCGCTTGACCACACGCGGAGTGCGCCTGCATCTCCTGGTTCGCGATGCGCGCAAAGTGCAGGCCCTGCAAGCTGCCGGACATGTGGTGCATCTCGGTGACTTGACGGATGCCGCCTCTGTGCAGCGCGCCATGCAAGCCTGTGCTGTGGAATCCAAGGGCGCGTTCGATGTGATCAACAATGCCGCTTTGATCAGCTACCACGTGCGTGATCGTGCCGCCCAGCAGGCGATCAATGTGGCCGGCACACGCACGATGGCTGATGCTGCCTTGCGTCATGGTGCGCGGCGCTTTTGTCATGTGTCCTCCGTTGTCACCGTGGCATCGTCAGTCGACGGTCTTCCGGTCGACGAAACAGCGGCCTTCAACCTGGGTCCGTGCGGTGTGGACTATGTCGACACCAAGCGAGCGGCCGAGGAGTACGTTCTCAGTCTGTCAGGCAAACTTGACAGCGTGGCAGTCAATCCCGGAGCGATCTTTGGCGCCAAGGCGGATGGTTCTAACACCGCACGCTTCCTTGCACGCGTCGCCAAGCACGGAGCGCCTCCGCTTGCACCACCCGGTTGGCTGGCTGTGGTCGGTGTTGCGGATGCAGCGGAAGGCACTGTGCTGGCGCTTGAGCGTGGCGGCTCAGGGCAACGCTACTTGCTGGTGGAGTCCAATTGGCGCACACGTGAGCTCTTCGCGCTGGCAGCGCGCCTTTCCGACCGGCGTGCGCCCCTGGGCGTGCTCCCTGCGTGGTTGCTGCCGCCTGTGGCCGCTGCGGCGCGTCTGCTCGAACCGGTGTGGTCTTCGGAACTTGTGCCGCCGCAAGCACTGACCATGTTGGGCCGCAACTTGATCTTTGACGCCTCCAAGGCGCGGCGCGAGTTGGGCTGGTCGCCGGAACCGTTCGAAGCCGTCTTGCGTCGCTCGTTGGCGGCCGCGTTGGGCTAATAACCGCGTTTTTACTGCTCAGGCGAGGAGCTGTAGGGGCTTCTGAGCCCATTGTCCTTAGAGTGGTGGGGCGCTGGAGTCGGACAAGCTCTGCGCAGACTCTGCCCATCACCATGCGCTCTCTTCGCCGTACAGCACTCGTCGCTCTCGCCCCCACTGCTCGCCAGCTGCCCGCTCGCCACCTACGCGGAGCCGCGCGTCCAGGCTTGGTGGTGTTGACGCTCATCCTCGTCTTCGGTTTGGCTCTCGCGTGGTTATTCACCACCGATGGCAAGCGTGCGCCTGCTGTCGCGCAAGGTGGTGTTTCCGGCGAGGTTGCGCGCCCGGCGAATGCTGGTGCGGAGTTGAACGCTGCGCCCACGAAAGCGGACTCCGCTGCCGATCTCGTGACACCGCGCGCTGCCGCGGTCGCGGTCGGAGTGCGTGTCTCCGGCGATGGCAATGTGGCTGGTCGCGTGCTGGAGCGTGAGACCAATCTCGCTGTGGCTGGTGCGCGCGTCGAGTTGCTGCCCGTGCCGCCCGCAGGCCAAGCCGTGTTGGGCCGCATGCTGCGCATGTTGGGCACAGGTGATGAACTGTGGAAGCGCGTGCAACCCATCGCGATCGCGGCCACCGACGCCAACGGCGAGTACGAGTTCCGTGGTGTGCGCCGCGGCACCTACTTCTTGGAAGCACATGGCGAGTGGCATGTGGCTGAGAGTGTCGTGCGCGCCCAAGCCAAGAAGGCCGCAGATACCGAAGCACCGATCGCCTACATGCTGCCGGCCGGCAAAGTGGCGGGTACGGTCTACAGCCCGGATGGAGCCGCAGCAGCGCGCGCAAAGTTGGCGCTTGTGCCCGGACCCGGTTCGTTCCTGACGGTGGCGCGCAACGGTGATGTGCGCTTCCTGGAAACACAGACCGACGACACGGGGCGTTATGTCTTTGAAGGCGTCATGCCCGGAGAGGGCTATGAGATCAGTGTCAGCAGCGATGCGTTCGCACTGAGCCACGCCAAGAACATTCGTGTGGTCGCGGGCCAGGTGAGCTACATCGATGTGCGCGCGCGTGCTGGGGCCAGCATCGTGGGCCGCGTCGTGAGCGAAGACGAAGCAGGCAACCGCACACCCGTGGCTGGTGCGCACCTTGGTGCTGTGCCGCGCGGTCTGCGCAACTTGCGCTGCGTGGAGGAAGTGCTGTCGGCGACCCATTGCGAGACCGACGCCAATGGCGCCTTCACCATGACGAACATTCCCGCCGGGGATGTAGATGTGATCGCCATCTCGACCGAGCACTTGCCCGCGATTGGTGCCCGTGCTTCGTTGGATGATGGCGCGACATTGGCCTTGGATGATCTCGTGCTGCCGCGCGGCGCCAAGGTCCGTGGTCGTGTCGTGGATGCTCGGGGCCAACCATTGCCGGGTGTGGCGATGCGCTGGAATCTGGTCGATTGGTCGAACTTTGGCTTCGACTTCTCGCTCGCTCCGTTGATGGCGCAAGCTGTGAAGGGCTTTGCCCTGCCGACCACGGATGCGGAAGGGCGCTTCGAGGCCGGGCCCATTGCCGGCAAAGCGCCGTACTCCATCGACTTTGAAAAGCTTGGCTATGTGAAGACCGAGCTCAAGTGGGACCCCAGCAAGGACACGGGCGAAGCGCTCGTCACCATGTACATGGGCAGTTCCGTGTCAGGCGTGGTGATGGATGCCGTCAAGAGCGAGCCGGTGGCCGCGTTCACCATCGACTGCAGCGATCGCGTCGACATGGACGAAGCCTCTCCTTCAGCCATGAATCCGTTCTCCGGCGGCCAGTTGGTGGAGGACCCTGCCGGTCGCTTCACTCTGGATGGCGTGCGTGCGGGTAAAGTAAATTTGACAATCAGCGCGACGGGCTACTTGCCGAACTCGCTCGAGGTTGAGGTCAAACAAGGCGAACCGCTCAAGGGCCTGATCGTCGAGCTGACTCCCGGCGGTGTGGTGCGCGGTCGCGTGGTCAACGAAGATGGCCTGCCTATTGCGGGTGCACAAGTCGTCGCGCAAACGGATCGTGCCCGTGCAGGCAACGACGAGGCCGCGCGTCCGCGTGGACCGAATCGCGAGCGTGACCGTGGTCGTGCGCGCGGCATGGCAAGCGGCATGGCCATGGGGCGCATGGGGCGTGGTCCGCAGATTCCGCCGGGCTTGATGGCCTACGCCTCCAGCATGGGCTTCATGGGTGATCGCATGGTTTCGACCAAGAGCGATGGCACCTTTGAAGTATCGGGTATCGAAGCCGGCTCGTTCCGCGTGCATGCCTTCCATCGACAGTACTGTGGCGCTTCTTCGAGCGCGCAGACCATGGGCGAGCAAGGCGAGGTTGCCAATGTCGTGCTCGTGCTGAAAGAAGGCGGGGGCGTCGAGGGCTATGTGCGTGATCCGCGCGGCAATCCTGTGCCCGATGAGATCGTGGTTGCTGTCGCTCCGCAAAGCCTGCAACCGAACTCCTCTGCCTCGGTCGGCGGCATGTACCAAGGCTCGACCGATGCGCAGGGCTACTATCGCATCGAGCACGTGGCTCCCGGCAGCTACTTCGTGCTTGCCACACGCGGTGATGAAGAGCTGAACCCCATGTCGCTCTTTGGCGGCATGAACTTTGATCTCGTCACGGTGCCGGAGAGTGAGACCGTGCGTTTCGATCTGGTGGATACGACGGCCGGTGGTTGCCGTGTCTACGGCACGATCACTTGGCGCGGGGAACCTGTACCGCGCGGCATGTTGTCGGCCTTGAACTACGAGACCAACTCCATGCTGGGTGTCGAGTGGCGCGCAGCACGCATGAAGGGCGAAGGGCAGTATGAGTTCGCGGGGTTGGCTCCCGGCGAGTACCAGCTCAACTTTGATGGCAATGGACCTCAGTCGCGCATGACAATGGAGGTGCCCGACCTCGCGGAAGTGCGCATCGATCTCGAGCTGCCGGAAGGTGGTGTGAAGGGCTTGGTGCTGAATGAAGAAGGTGGCCCCGTGGCCGGCTCTTCAGTGTCGCTGCGTTCGCTTGCGGCCAGCACTTCAGGCGGTGGCATGTTCGGTTCGTTCCTTTCGCGCGAGAGTCGCACGCGCCGCGCGAGTGTGAACGAACAGGGCGAGTTTGAGTTCGATCGCCTTGAGGCGGGCAACTATGAGCTGGTTGCGACCGGTAACAAGAGCGACTACTCACCCTCAGAACCTGTGCGCGCCACAGTGGTTGCGAGCCGTGTCGAAGGCGGTGTGGTGTTGCGTCTGTTGCCTGCCTTGGTGATCAAGGGCGTGGTGGTGGATGAAGCTGGTGCGGCGATCGCGGATGCGCGTCTCGTCGCGACCAAGGTCGGCGAAGGAGCGGGTGCTGCACGCGGTGGCGCTACGGCCAAGAGTGCTGCCGATGGCAGCTTCGAAGTGCGTGGCTTGGGGGCCGGTGCGTACACGTTGACCGCGACGGCGCCTGAACGCGCTTCGACGCGCGTGTCCGACATCCAATTGCAGCGTGGCAAAGACTCGCCCGAGCTGCGCATGGTGCTGTTGCGCGGCACGAAGATCGTTGCTCGCGTGCGTGATGCACGCGGTGCACCGGTGATGGGCGCGCGTGGTCGCGTGGTACCCAAGGACTCGGCGAGTGAGGAAGTCGATCCGGAAGTCGCGGGAGCCATGTTGCAGCAGTTCTTCAGCGGCGAAGGCGGCTCCAACGATGAAGGTCTGTTGGATCTCGGTCGCTATGCCGCCGGTGAATGGCGCGTCGAGGTGCAGCGCACGAATGCGCGCGGTACCAAGGTCGTCAAGGTCGATGGTCGCGATGGTGAGGCGACCGTCGAGGTGGAACTGCAGTGATGCTCGCTCTCTTGTGCAGCGTGTTGCAGGCGACACCTGCCTTGGTGGCGCCTATGTATCTGGAGAGCACGCCGCCACCGGTGCGGTGTGCCCAGCACATTCTCTTGACACCACGCGCCAGCACGGATGACGCCGATCAAGTGCTCGCCTGGAGCGAGTTGGAAGCGGAGACCCGGGCCTTGCTCGCACGCTTGCGCGCGGGCGCGGACTTTGGTGCCGAAGCGGCGCAGGTGTCCGATGCGCCTGACGCACGCACGGGTGCGTGCTTTGGAGCCATGCCGCGTGGTGTGTTGCATCCGCAGTTCGAGTCCTTCCTTTGGAGTGCCGCCGTCGGGGACCTCAGCGCACCCATTCGTACCGATGCGGGCATCACTGTGTTGAAGCGCGTGCCCGAGCGCATCGGTGTGCGCCTCGTGATCGTGCCGTTGGACAATCGCGCTCGTGCAGCGGAAGTGGCGCAGAGCCTCGCAGCGGGGGCTGATTTCCTTGAGTTAGCTGCGCGCTACAACGAGGACGCTGGCCTGCGTGAGCGTCAAGGTGCGTTTGCTGTGCTGGAACGCGGGCCGCGCGATGTGTTGTTGAAGAAGCTCGCCTTCGAGCTGGCGCCCAATGTGGTCTCGGCACCGCAACAGTGGCCCATGGGGCTGACCTGGGTGCGCGCCGAAGATCCGGCGGGTTTTGCTCCCGAGCTGGTCGAGCCGTCCTTCGTGCGCTTGCGTGCGTTGTTGATCTCGTACGAAGGTGCGCGCCTCGCTCCGGCCGGTGCGCGTGCACAGCCGGAGGCCAAGCGCTTTCTCGATGAGCTGCGCGCCCGCGCGCAAGCGCAGCGTCAAGTAAATGAGACACACGATCCGGCCGCCTATGCGCAAGATGTGTACGCGCGCTTGTGCGCCGCGTTTACCGATGAACCGGGTGGCCGCGAGCGTTCCGGCGACCTAGGCTGGATTCATCGCGACTTGCCGAACTGCCCCGATCCGCTGCTGCGCTCGCTGGTGTTGCCGGTAGGCGGGCTATCCGAGGTGCTTTCGGATGCGCGCGGCTTCTGGCTGGTACGGCGCGAGCGCTGAGGCCTCAGCCTCAGCACGTCGACTTACTTCTCGAAGCCCCAAGTGCCGCGCAAGCGTGCGCGACGCACCGAGAGGATGTCGAGGAACCAGTCGAACCAACCCAAGTACGGAGCGACTTGCGTTTCGGTCACCACCGCGTTGGCGAGCCCCATGTTGTTGACGTTCTCGCGCGCGGCCACG
>CAIKQM010000359.1 GCA_903829565.1 uncultured Planctomycetota bacterium | reverse complement strand
CTGGGCCGCGCGCTCAAGCCACGCCGAGCGCACTTCGAAGCTGCGTACCACATCAATGTCATAGGCCATGATGTACGGCGGCTGGATGTGATGCATCGTGGGAACCACATCCGACCAGAAGATGGCTCCCTCAGGGCCATCTTCATTGACGGTCACAACCGACACACCATCGGAGTGCCCACCGAGCACATGCACGCGCACGCCAGGCGCCAGCTCCACGCTGCCTTCGATGGTGTCCAGCAAGCCGGCTTCCACGATGGGCTGCACATCCTCGGCACGGTACGAGCCCGAACGCGCGTTCGTATCGGCAAGAGCCATCTCCAACTCGATGCGCGGCAACACATGGCGCGCCTTCGGGAAGGTGGGTACCAGGCAGCCGTTCACTTCGCTGACCATTGCTCCTACATGGTCAAAGTGCGCGTGTGTCCCCACCACATGCGTGATGTCCTCGGGACGCAGGCCCACCTGCGCCAGACTGCGCACCACATCCCCGTCATGCTCAATGCCGTAGATGCGCTTCCACTTGTCGCTCCAGCGGTTCCCGATGCCCGGCTCGACCAAGATCGCGTGCGGGCCACGCTGCAACAAGAACGGGCGCAAGGCCATGAGGATCGTGTTGTCCGGCTCCGGCGGCGTCCATTCGCGCCACAAGGTCGCGGGCACCACCCCCCACATCGCTCCTCCATCCAAGCGCAAGTGTCCGTCGGTCAAGGCCGTGATCGTCCACTCCCCTACCGTGTGCACCTGCGGTGTCCAGACCTGCGCGCTGCGTGAAGCTTGTCCAATCGCCATGACAGCGAGCATAGCGCCTTGAGCTGCAAGAGCGCAGACTAGCTGCATGGATGATCAACGCTACCTACGCGAAGCACTGGCAGAGGCGCGACTGGGACTGGCCGAGGGCGGCATCCCGATTGGTTCGGTGCTCGTGCTCGACGGTGAGGTCATTGGTCGCGGCCACAATCGTCGCGTGCAGCGCGGCAGCCCCATCTTGCACGCCGAGATGGATGCACTGGAAAACGCTGGGCGCTTGAAAGCCAAAGAGTACGCCCGCTGCACGCTGTACTCGACGCTCTCGCCTTGCGACATGTGCAGCGGCACCGCCCTGCTCTACAAGATCCCGCGCATCGTCATTGGCGAGAACAAGACCTTCCAAGGCCCCGAGTCCTATGTGCGCACTCGCGGTGTCGAGTTGGTCCTCGTCCAAGACCCCGCCTGCATCGCGCTGATGGAAGAATTCATCCGCACGCGCCCCGAGTTGTGGAACGAAGACATCGGAGAGTGACTACTTGCGGCGCAGCTCGAACACGGCGGCGTGATCCGGCTTGCCGCCGCTCCACGCAGTCCATGTGCTGCGCATGACGCCCTCGGCATCAACAGCCAGCTGCGCCTCGTGCATGTGCATGGCGAGCGGATCCGCCAGGTTCGTGCAGTCGAGGTAAGCAAACTGGACAGTAAAGCCCGCGCCTGCAGGCGCTGCAGCGGGCGTGGCGACCATGCGCGGCTGGTTCTGCGCGGCGCAGTAGTGCGTCAACATCAACCGGGGCCCATCGAGGTGGTACATCGTGACCATCTCGTGCGGAGTACCTGCGAAGAGCACCTCTTCCACGGCGCTCCCGGCTCCCGTGACACGCCACGTCGATTCGATCGGCATCACCTCTTCGCCGATGGTGCCTGTGCCGCTCCAGCGACCATCCAAAGCTTTGAGGCGCTCGAAGACGGCGGTGGACGCTTCGATGTTGCCCTCTGCACGCGGAGCAGCCGACTGGCATGCGACCAGCAAGCTAAGTGCACCACTGGCAAAGGCGGATCCCAACCTCATTTCGGCTGACCGCCCGAAGTCTGTTCCATGCCCTTGCGCTCTTGCACACCCGACGCGGCGCGCGTATCCACCAACTCCCAGTTGTCCTGCGCCCTCGCCTGCATCGCCAACACGCGCGTGCCGATCGTCTTGTCGCCGTCCTTGCTGTAGTTCAGCGTGGTGACGAACACAGCTTCGACCACGAACTCAAAGCGATGCAGCGTGCGCTCGCCATCCACTTCGATGGAAAGCGCCAAGACCATGCGCGGTTCGGTCTTCACGCGCTCGATGATCGCTTGCGCCTGACTCAGGGCATCACCGCCCGAACCACGGAACGACAGCGGGTAGTGCAGCGGGAAGTCAAAGCGATTGAGCGTGTTCGGCATCAAGTCTTCGGCATAGCCCGACGGCTCGGTCGCGGACCAAGTCCAACCGTTATCCTTTTGCCACTGCGTCGTGCGTGTCGAGATGAGTGACCGGATGCGCATCGCACCGATGCCTTCCTTCTCGCCTGAACGCGACGACAGCGCGGTGAACTTGCGGTACACCGAATCACGCGGCACGATCACGCGATCCACCGGCGCGTTGGACGCATTGCCGCCCATCACCAGCGTCTCGGTCTGAAGCGGCTTGCTGCTGGTGCCATCCGGCGCCACAAAGTACGACTGCGTCCAATCCAGAATCGCATCTTCATCGCCCTTGTTTTCCAGCGCGAACGCCACACCCGCCGGCGTGGGATAGAAGCGGAAGTGCAAGTCATCCTTCTCGACGGCCAGCGCATCTCCCTTGGCATGACCTTCGAGCGTCATGCCATAGCCCACCTCATACAGCGTGGAGCAACCCGTAGCTGTGAAGAGAAGGGCGACTGAGAGGAGGAATGACAGCAGCGAGTGGACGGGTACCTTCATGCTGTTGCAAAGGGTAACGTCCTCGCTGCGTTGCATTCCACTAGGTGCGCGGCAGGAGACAGCCTAAGGCGCTACAACTGCCGACTTCTTCGACTTACTGGGCCGCAGATCGGTCCAAGTCCAATCGTCCTCACGCGTACTCGTATGGGTAAGCTCATGTCGTGTGATGAACTGCCCAGCCTCTGTCTCCACCATGCGAGCAGCGAGCGCACTTACCTTCGTAAATTCAATATCAAAGCGATACAGCTTCTCATTAGCGCCTGTTCGAATCATCAAGCCCAAGCCCATCGAAGGCGCGTGTGCCATTACTTTTGATACCTCTTCAAACTTGCGCTTGAGCTGGGATTCATCGGCTCTCACAGAGAGCGGATAGTACTCTGGAAAAGTCAGCCCTTCGTCAATGCTGAGCGAAGAGAATGTCCAGCCGCCTCCGTAACTCCCCATCCAAGTCGAGAAGGTACGCAAGCGCAAGATTCGGTATCGTTCCGGATTCACGCTAGCTGTTGTGAAGCGGCGCAGCATCGCGCCTCTTGGCACAGTCGCAATATCAAGAGACTTCAGTGCAACAATATCTACTTCATTCAATGTGTCAGTGTTGAGAGCCTTGAAGGAGTTACCACCGGGCGCGATGAAGTAGGAACGAGACCAATCCAGAACGGCATCTTCCGCCGCGTTATTGACGATCTCAAACGCGACACCCACTGGGAGTGGCAAGAACTCGAAGCGCAAGCCATCCTGTTCCGTCACCAGAGATCCAGGCTCTGCCTGACCTCGCAACTGAGCTTCGTACCTCAGTTCGTAGTTAGTG
>CAIKQM010000358.1 GCA_903829565.1 uncultured Planctomycetota bacterium | reverse complement strand
TCGTCCACTTGCAGCACCACCGGGCCGCTGGTGTAGCGGTCACTGTCAGCCTGTCCGGCGCGGTCCGCAACGGAGTACACCAAGTCACCGTCCACCCAAGTGGCCAGCGCGCTCGTCCCCGCATCCATCGGGTGGCCTGCAAAGACCGCCACGTCGCCGTCAAATCCAGGCGACAGGCGACCAACGCGCTCGCCGACGCCCAAGACCTGGGCTGCATCGCGCGTAACCGCGCTGAGTGCAGCATCCGCCGACAGCCCGCCGCGGCGCAACAGCGCAGCAGCGAAGCGCAGTTCATGCGCTCCCATGTTCGGCGAAGGAGCCAGCACGACCTTCACGCCACGCGCTGCGAGTGCGGCAGCAGCGTCGTAACGCTTCCACTCACTCGTCGCGTCTTTGCCTTGATCGCGAGCGGCGCTGTTCGGCTGGTACTCGGCATCGACGATGACCGTCAAGCCGCTGGCAGCCAACTCATCCGCGACTTCGGCGGCATGATTCGCACCGTCGATGACGATCGGCAAACCGCTGTCTTTGGCAAAGGCCATCAGCGCGCGCAGCTCTTCCGCGCTATCAGCGCCGATGCGCCACGGCATGCCAGTTTCCTTGACAGCCTGCAGTTGGGCCGACAAGCCGGGGCCGTACTCGGCCTCAAGCTCGGTGACATTCTCGCCCTTGGCGAGCTGGGCCAACTCGCCCAAAGCGACGATGGCGCCCATCAACGACTGCGGCAGCTGCGTTTGCACCACGCCCATGCCTTCGTCGATGGTCGCCGGAATCGGCGGTTCCCACCAACCCGGAACACTGCGTGCTTCCTTGGTGATCGTGCCCTGCAGCGCAGCAGCGGCGTTCAACACGCGCTGGCCCTCGGGATCACCAGCCAGCTTGACCACCGCACCTTGGCCTGCGAGCAAACGCGCGCGCGCCGGTGCGAGGTACGCCGTCGTCACACCTTGCTGCAGCGCAAAGTAGTACGACGCGTACGGATCAAAGCCATCGACCGCACGCACCAAGGTGTCGGCTGTGCGGCCTGAACCTTGCGGCGCGTTGTACGACGAGTCAGCAGCCACAAGGCCGGGCACGATCACGGCATCCGCGCCGTAATCGACGGTGCGCACGCCACCGGGCACTTGCACATCCTTGCCGACCGCGACGACCTTGCCATCGACGACCAACACCGTGGCACCACCCGTGTAGGTGTTGCCACCCAGCGTGTGCACCGTGCCGGCACGCAACGCGACAGAGCCACCCGCCAAGGAGAGGCCCGCCGTCAGCGGAACAGCTAGAGCCCCTAGCAGAGCCAGTTGGAACAAAGAGCGCATGCTCAGTCCTTCTTCTCGTTCTTGCCGGTCTTGGCCGGAGTCTTCTTCTGGCCGCTATGCGGATCGACTTCGTCGTCCGTCAGACCTTGTTGCGCGGCACCCGGTTGCTCGACACCTTCCAACAGGTGCTTCGCGCGCAAGTCCTTGCTGCGGTCGTAGACGAGATGGCCATCGAGCACCACGTACTCGACGCGCGCGGTGGCGGACAACGGATCGCCGCTCATCAGCACCACATTGCCGTCAAAGCCTTCGGCCAAGCGACCGACGCGCTTGCCCAGACGCAGCACATCGGCAGCTGTCGAAGTCACCGAAGCGAGCGCGGTTTCGCGATCCACACCGTAAGCCACGCACGTGGCCGCTTGGAACCACAGCGACTGTGCGGTCGGGTTCACCGACTGCAGCGCGAAACGCACCTTCTTCTTGGCGAACACGGCCGGAACGAAGGTCTCCGTTTCCTTGCCGGTGACGGGATCGCGCTCGACATAGGTCATGGCCGAGGACAACACCACGGGCACGCCGGCTTCGGCGATGGCATCGACTGCCTTGAAGGAGTCGCCTTCCAACACCAGAGCAGTGTTCGCAAGGAAGCCGTTGTCGCGCGCGACTTCGAGCGCGAGGTGCACGCTGGCCGCGCCGTCACATTGCACGAAGGCCATCAACTTGCCTTCGACCAAGCGCAGCATCGACTCTTGCTTCTTGTCGACCAGACCGCGGCCAACGATCTCGAAGCCCGAGAGCTTCCACTTGGCCGAGCCTTCCATGGCGCGGCCTTCCTTGTTCTCCGGCTTCTCGGGATCACGGCCTTGGAACAGCGCTTCGCGCTTGGCCGCGTCCTTGCCGTCCTTCTCGTCCTGCATGAGCTTGCCGAGGTAACGCTCAAGGTCCGTGAAGCTCTTCTTGAGCATCATCGCTTGCGTGGCGCGCGAACGACCCGGGCGAGCACCGGCAACGATCTTGAGGCCCGCGTCCGGACGAATGGTCATGTCCTCGACGGTCATGCCGAAGGGACGCACCACGCGACCTTGGCCGCCAATCACGCACTGGTTGCCCTGCTGCACGTTGATGGCGACGATGCCTTGGCGCAGCGAGTCCTCGAAGTAGAAGTTGATCGGGTCGATCGAGTCGCGCACATCCAGGAACGGCGCCACTTCGATGTTCTCGTTCGGGCGATCCATGCCGCGGTTGCTGTGCGCTTCCACAAAGCCCGGGAACGCAACCAGCTCGGGATGGTCGAGCAGTTCCGAATCCCAACGCGTCGCCGCACCCGCCGCGACCTCTTTGATGCGACCATCTTCGATGACGATGACGCCGTCTTTGATCTCGGCGCCGTTCATCGTGATGACGCGGCCGGCCTTGATGGCGATCTTGCCGCCATTGGCCTGCGCGTCGAAGCCTAGGGAGAACAGGGCGGCCGTAGCGAGCAGGGCCGTACCGCAAGTGGTGTTGAGCTTCATCAGTCTTCCGTCTGTGTGGTTCAGTTGTGCTGTGGGTGTGGGTTTGTGGCGGCGCGAATCACTCGCGCCCGTCCCACACGAGTACGCCGTCGACGATCACCGCCACGACGCGTGAAGTGGGTTGGAACGGTTCGCCGTTCCACAACGCGAGGTCGGCATCTTTGCCTTCCTCGATCGTGCCCGTGCGCGCTTCCACGCCCACGAGCTTGGCCGGTGTCGAGGTCACTGCCTTGAGCGCCTCTTCGAAGGGCAAGCCACCCGACATCGCCGCGCCGGCTTGCACCGCGAGGCAGCTGTCGTAGGCGCCCGAACCATGAGCAGACAAGGCAAAGGTGATGCCGGCCTTGCGCAGCTCTTCCGGTGCGGAGCGTGACAAGAACGCGCCCTCGCGAGTGCGGCCCGTGCCCGTGAACGGCGGCAGCACCACGGCGATGCCGCTGCGCACCAGCAGCTCGGGTTCCTTCCACGCTTCGGCGGCGGCATCCAAGAACACGCGCGGCTTGTTCAAGCCCTGCGACTGGAACAGCTCCTTACCGCGCACTTCTTCGATGGCGAAGATCGCGGTGCGGATGTCTTGCGTGGTCCACGCAGCGATCGACATGGGCAACTCGCCCTTGAGCGCCTTGGTCAAGGTCTCACGCTCGGCACCTTCGTTCTGACCCAGCGCCGTCTGGTGGAAGGCGTTGCGCCATTCCCATTCGACGCCCATGCGCGTCGTGGGACGGCGCTTGAAGAAGTCCGTCGGGCGACCGAAAGCCGGCGAGTTGCCTTGGCTCGGTTGCGCGCCCATCGCACCGCGCAGCACAGCATCCTTCTTGAGGGTGCGTGCGGCAATGCTCTCCTGTCCAGCCGTTTTGACAACCTGCGACAGGCCGCCGACGACATTCATGTCCATCGGCGTGGCCAGCACCGTGGTCACGCCCGTACGCACCAGGCGATCCCATTCCAGACCCCAAGGGTCCAGTGCTTCGGCGTTGGACAAGCGCGCGGTGACTTCCTTGCTTTGCTCGACAGTGCGCAAGTTCGCGCCGGCGCGCGCACCCAAGTCGATCAAACCCGGCGTGATCGCGTAGACCTCTTCGGATCCACCACCGCTGACGCCGTCAATCTTGCCGTCATCGATGGAGACGCTGCCGTCTTCGATGACCTTGCCATTGCCGAGGTAGATCTTCTTGGCCGAGATCGAACTGACGGCC
>CAIKQM010000357.1 GCA_903829565.1 uncultured Planctomycetota bacterium | reverse complement strand
CGTGCCAAACGATAGGCGTAGCTGCGCAAGCGCGCTTGGTGCCGCGCGTGAAAGCGCGGTGCGGCTTCGGTCATCGACACGATGGCGATGTCCTGCGACAAGGCGGCATGCACCTTGGCCAAGAGTGCGGGCACATCCACGCGTTGGGGCACACGCAGGTGAGCCACTTGAGCCACGGCGTGCACGCCTGCGTCCGTGCGACCGGCACCACCGAGCTCTTCCACGGCGAGGCCGCTGGCTTCGAAGGCGCGCCGCAGCTCGCCTCCGATGGTCTTGGCGTTGTGTTGTTCTTGCCAGCCGCTCCAGCGGGTGCCGTCGTATTCCACGACGAGGCGATAGGTAGTTGTCATGTAGTTTTGACGTCGGGCAGCAGACTCACCACCATAGGGACGAGGAACAGCGTGATGAGCGTGCTCACCACGAGTCCTCCGGTGATGATCGCGCCGAGGCCTTGATAGAGTTCCGCGCCAGCGCCGCCGCCGATGGCGAGCGGCAGCATGCCCGCGACCGTGGTGATGACGGTCATGAGGATCGGGCGCAGTCGCGAGCGCGAGGCTTGTTCCAAGGCGCTGGACGCGTCGAGTCCTTCGGCCACGAAGTTGTTGCGCTGGTGCAGGATCAGGATCGCGTTGTTGACGACGATGCCGGCCAAGATGATGAAGCCCAGCATGCCGATGACATCAAAGCTCGCCTGACCGCCGGACCACGTGTGCGCCAAGTGGATGCCGACCAGACCGCCCGCCACGGAGAGCGGGATGGTCAAGAGGATGATGAGCGGCTGCGTCCAGCTGGAGAACAGCGTCACCAGCAACAGGTACACGATCACGATCGACAGCAGGAAGCCCGAGCTGATCGAGGACAGCGTGTTGGCGAGCTCGTCGCCTGCGCCGCCGATGGAGAGGGTGTAGCTGGCGCCCAACTGTTGAGCCAAGGGCGGGAACACCTCGGACTGCACGCGCGCGATGACCTCTTCCAGCGGCGCGTCGGGCGCGATGTTGACTGTCAAAAGCACATTACGCTCGCGCTCGAGGCGGCGGATCGAGACCGGGCCGGAGGTGCGCTCGACGCGTGCCACGGCCGACAGCGCCACCACGCGGCCGTCCGGCGCGACAAAGCGCAGGCGGTCGAGGTCGTCGAGCGTCTCGAGCTGGGCGCTCGGTACGAGCACATTGACATCGACCTCGCGACCACCGTCAACCAAAGCGGACACGCGGCGACCAGCGATGGTCGTCTCCACCACCGTGGCCACCGCGGCGGTGTCGA
Organism: uncultured Planctomycetota bacterium; assembly: GCA_903829565.1. Classification (GTDB taxonomy): domain Bacteria; phylum Planctomycetota; class UBA1135; order UBA1135; genus SXXH01. The sequence goes on along the minus strand of CAIKQM010000357.1, from coordinate 665 downwards.
GCCCGGCTTCGCGCACGCGCGTGGGATCCACGATGATGCGCGCCTCGGGCTTGCCAACGACGAGCGACGAACGCACGAACTGGACGCCAGGGATGCCTTGCAACGCGCCTTGCAGTTGTTGCGACGCGCTGCCCAGCGTGTCGAAGTCAGGGCCTGACAGCTCGACCTCGAACTGCTTGCCGGAGTCATTGAACAAGCTGGCGCGCACCGGCACGACGAACTGGAATCCGGCCAGCGTCATCGCAGGGCCGTACATGCGCTGGTGGAACGCGGCCAACGAGTCGGGCTGGGCGTGCTCGGGCTTCAACACCACGCCACCACCGTTGAAGGCGGCACCCGTGACCGCGAACATCGAACCAGTCTCGGGCTGCGCCATGGCCCAATCGCGCAGCGGCTTGAAGTTGTCGCGCACGGTCTCGGGCGCGGTGCCGGGGATCGGTGCGGCGAAGAAGAAGATCAGGTTCTGGTTGCCTGCCGGCAGGTACTCGGCGGGCGGCACCAACTTGTACGACAGCGCGCAACCGGCGATGACCAACGCGATCCAACCAATCTTGGCCGGACGCGTGGCAGGATCGCGGCGCGCGACCCACGAGCAAAAGCGCGCGTAGGCGCGGCCGAACGCGCCTGTGCCGGTGTCATCGCTGCTGTCGGCGGCGGGCGGCGGT
>CAIKQM010000356.1 GCA_903829565.1 uncultured Planctomycetota bacterium | reverse complement strand
TCCAGCAAACTTGTCGAGCTTGATCGTGAAGGCCGGCCGCGCGTCGTAGTCTTGGAAGCTGCCCGCAGCACCTTTGAGCTTGAGCCCGCCATAGGCAAAGACCGTGCGTCCATCGACACGCAGGGTGAAGGGCACCCATTCGCGCGGGGCTGCACGCAGCTTGTCCTCCGACTCGGGACTGACCTCGAGGCGCATCTCGACGATCAGTCCACGCTTGAGCCACGCATCCAACGCGTCGCTTGCCGGCGCAGCGGATCGCGTCTGGAGGGCGTACGCGGGCGTGAGCCACAGGAACCAACCGCACACCAGCACTCTGAGCCACACTTGCATGCCTAGACAGGTTGCCACACTCATGCGAGGATCGGCCACACTATGCAACGCCTTCTCTCTGCCTGCGCGCTCGCGACTACGATGATCGCTCTGACGAACCTGAGCCAAGCAGGGGATGTGCGCGTGATTGTGCAAGGCACCGTCTACAGCGCCCAAGCGAACTCCGGCGCCTTTGTGGGTACATCCACGGGAGCTCTCGCGGAGCTGCGCTTTGACGTCTACACGCAGCCGAACCCCACGGGCAGCCAGCTGAGCTACAGCATCGATCCCGCCTCCGTTTCGATGAGCATCGGCTCCATCACCGTGGCTGGTTCGGGCGCGGGCGGGAACTGCTTGTTCCGCAACAACGATCCCGCGGTGGATGGCATCTACACCTCGGCCATCGGCCTCGCAGGTGCGCAGCCTGTTGCCTTCAGCTTCTCGTCTTGCAACTCGCAGCTGTGGAGCTCGCTGGACATGGCACAGTGCTTGGGCAACTACACACCCACGGCTCCTGTGCCTTGGTGTGTGTATGACTTCGTCGTCGCCGGACCGGGTGCCTACATTGGCATTGACCCGACCAGCCTGAAGCTGGAGCTGCCTACCGCGGGCACCGCGTATTGCGCGGGGGACGGCAGCGCGGCGGCCTGCCCGTGCGGGAATGCATCGGCGGGCGGCCAGCTGGCGGGCTGCCTCAACTCCCTAGGCAGCGGGGCCACCCTGCGCGCCTTGGGATCGGCGCGGCTGTCAGGCGATACCCTGCAACTGCAGGGGGCCGGTATGCCCAACAGCTCGGCGCTGTACTTCCAGGGCACGCTCCAGCAGTCCGGCGGGACAGGTGTGGCCTTTGGTGACGGTTTGCGCTGCGTCGCGGGCACGGTGGTACGCTTGGGGACCAAGCTCAACGCTGCCGGCTCATCCCAGTACCCGCTGGCGGGCGACGTGCCGGTCGCGACCCGAGGTGGAGTGACCGCCCCGGGGACGCGGACCTACCAAGTCTGGTACCGCAATTCGGCGCTGTTTTGCAGCGCATCGACCTTCAACCTGTCGAACGGTCTAGAGCTGGTCTGGGTGCCCTAATTTTCAGGGGGGGAGGCGACCTGTCACTATTGACAGTAGCCAAGTCCGGAATTTCGAGGGATTCTAAAGGAGTTCTCATAACGAGAGACCTTCTCCTCCTCAACACCCTCCGGACTCCTTCATGACGCGCTCTACGACTGGCGTGGCCACAGCTGGCCTCATCTTGTGCCTCACCTCTGGTGTGTACGCCCAGACCACGATCATCAACACCAACGGCGTGATTGTCGCCAACGTGGGTGAGGGCGTGCCGGATGCCAACGGGAACTTGCTCCCGGGCTACACGTTTGGAGGCACGGGCAACTTTGATTCGCCCACGCTCGACGAAGCGGGCAATGTGTACTTCCGCGGTCGCTTCTCTGAGGCCTCCGTGTTGCCCTACAACGATCGCGCCTACTTCTACGGCAGCAGCCGCAGCAACCTGCGCATGGCGGTGCGCGGTGGCGATCAAGCCCCGAGCCTGCCGACCGGGGTGTTGTTGCGCACAACCACCGGCACGACCGTGTCGTTGTCCAGCAGCAACTTCATGACCTCCAACGGTTCGCGCATGTTTGGCGCGACGTTCTGGGACTCCGTGGGCACGAACGGCATCACGTCGGCGAACGACGAAGGCTTCTTCGGCAACGTGGGTAGTGGTCCGTTGCAGATGCTGATCCAGCAAGGCACTCCCGCGCCGGGCACGGTGGGCGCGACCTTTGCCCAAGCATTCTCAAGCTTCAGCCAGCAGAACAACGGCATCAACAACGAAGGCCGCATCTTCTTCCTCGGCTCCTTGACGGGTGGCGATGTGGTCACGACCGCCGGCGCGAACAACCAGTCGGCGTGGTTTGCCGGCCTGCCGGGTGCGTTGGAGATGGTGCAGCGCAAGGGCTCGCCCGTGGCGGCGATTCCGGGCGCGATTGCTTTGGACACGGCGAGCACGCTCGGCTTCGTGTCCCAGATGACGCCGGATGGCCGTTTCCTGTATGAAATCGCCATGTCCACCACGCAGGGCACGGCGACCGTGGCCACCGACAAGGCTTATCTCGTGCACACACCGGGCGCGGGCAGCCAAGTGCTGTTGCGCGAGGGCGATGTGGCCCCGGGCACCTCGGGTGCCACCTTCAATGCGGCCACGGGCGACAGCTGGAGCCCGGGCTTGCCGGCGCAGGGCTTCTCGAAGACCGGTAAGGTTCACTTTACATCGACGCTGCGTGGCGGCGATGTGGTGGGCACCACCAACGACACGGGCATTTTCTACGGCCCCGTCGGTGGTTTGCAGCTGGTCGCCCGTCGTGGTGCTGCGGCTCCCGGGACGGACGCCACCTTCGGCGTGTTCAACAACGCCAACTGCAAGTCAAACGACAATGGTGCCATCACGATCCAGGCATCGTTGGTGGGTGGTACTTCGACCACTGCGGATGACTCGGGCGTGTGGTCCGGTCTGCCGGGCGCGTTGCAGCTCGTCGTGCGTGAAGGCCAAGTCATGCCGGGCACCGGTGGCGGCATCGCAGGGGGGTTCAGCGGTACTTCGGTCTACATGAACGACCAGAACCGCGTGATGTTCACGACGAACTTGACGGGTGGTACCTATCCGGGCACCAGCTGGTGGTTCTGGGATCCGACGACGGGTCTGACGGCGATCTCGTTCAACAACCAGCCGGTCGAGGTCTCGCCGGGTGTGTTCAAGAACATCCAATCGGTCAACACGAACTCGTTCAACAACAGCGGTGGCGCCACCTTGATGTGGAACCACAACGGTACGTTGGGCTTGAAGCTGGGCTTCACCGATGGCACTGGCCTGATCATGGTGGTGCCGTTCCCGGGCAACACACTGGCTACGGGCTTCTGCTCGGGTGATGGTGTGGTGTTGAACTGCCCCTGCGGCAACAACGGTGCAGCTGGCAACGGCTGTGCGAACAGCATCAATGCCAGCGGTGGCAACCTCGCGGGTTCGGGCATCGCGAGCCTCTCGGCCGACTCGTTCACCTTGAACGGTGCGGGCATGCCGAACAGCAGCGCGCTGTACTTCCAGGGCACCACGCAGACGGCGGTGGCCTTCGGTGACGGCTTGCGTTGCGCGGCTGGCAGCGTGGTGCGCTTGGGCGCCAAGTTCAACACTGGCGGTACGTCGCAGTACCCGGCAGCGGGCGATGCGTCCATCTCGGTGCGCGCGGGCATCACCGCTCCGGGCAGCCTGTACTACCAGTGCTGGTACCGCAACGCGGACCCGGCGTTCTGCACGGCGGCGGTGTTCAACCTGTCGAACGGCGTTGCCGTGACGTGGGTGCCCTGATCGTATAGCCGCAGCGACGAGCTGCACTAGCAAAGCAAACGCCACGCCGGCTAGCCGGTGTGGCGTTTGTCATGTCAAGTGTACTTGTCGGCTAGCGATCGAGTTCACTGAGGCGGAAGCGCACGGCTTGGATGTAGGGCTTTTCGCCCTTGGTCCAATAGCCATAGGTCGTCGCGACGAAGGTGCCATCGGGCAGCACCTCGAGCCCCGGATAGCCGCAATCCCAGCTGTCTTGATTGTCTAGCAAGCGCACGCGGTGCGCGCCGGGCCGCGCGTGCACAAGGTCATCCCAAGTGCCCACCCAAGCGACGAAATCGCCTTTCCACGGATGATCTGCAGTCAAGTTCATGTCGCGGTAGACGATGACATAGCGGCCATCGGCGGAACGGCGAATCGTATGGCGGTCACCCGTCAAGTACGGATGCAGCGGCTTCGGATCGGACCAAGAGGCGCCTTCGTCCGCGCTGTACATGGCGTGCGATTCGGCCTTGCGCGCGTTCTCGCGCATCAAGAGCGCCAGCTGCTTGCCATCAGGCGAGCGCAGGGCACCTGGCTCGCACAAGTGCAGCGTCTTCGAGGCGTGCAGGCTGCGCGGTGTGCCCCAAGTCAGCCCACCGTCAAGTGATTCGGACAGCAGGAGGTCAAACACCCCGCGCTTCGCAGGGTCTTGCTCGCCAGGCGGGCGCAAGAAGCGACCATCATCGTGAAAGAAGGCCAGGTAGCGACCTGCGGCTCCTGCGGGCACCACATCGCCCATCACCACGATGCCGCCCCAATCGCCGGCGGGCTTGAGCTCGGACCAAGTGGCGCCATCATCGGTGCTGAGCGAGTAGCGCGCGGGGTGCAGACCTGACCACAGAATGATGCGGCGCGTGCCTTGGCTGTCGACGATGCGGTGCAGCGTGGGCACCTCAAGACTGGAGGCCCACGATGCGGGCGTGGGCAGGCGCTCGCTCCAAGTCAGGCCTCCATCGGTGCTTCTCTTGTAGACGATGGCGCCTTTGCCATGGCCCTTGGGATACACGCACAGAATGGTCTTGCCGTCCTCCAGCAAAAGCGTCGAGACATGGCCTAGGTACTGGCCGGCTTCGCGGTCTACGACCACCGTGCGCGCAGAGCTGGTAGCCCAATCGTGCTTGCGGGCGGTGTCGCTGGAAGACGCGGTAGGAGGGGCGGCTTGGGCGAGGGCGAGAAGCAGTGTCAGCATGGCGCGAGAGTAGCACGCACAAGCAACGGTGGCGTTTGCGCAGCGACCAAGCCCACGGCGCGCGCGCGCTCGGACAGGATGTTCAGGGCGTGCACACCGATGGTGCCTAGGTCGATGGTGTGCGCATTCACATACAACTCGATGTGGGCGCGCAGGACATGCTCGTCCAGTTCCTGTGCATGCCGCCTGCACAGTTCGAGGGCTTCGGCCTCGTGTGCCTGAGCCCAGGCGAGCGAAGCGCGGATGGCTTCATCTACAGCGGCCATGCTCGCTGCGGGCACACTGCGCCGAGCGGCAATGCCACCCAGCGGCAGAGGAGCTTGCGCGTCTGCTTCCCAGCGTGCGCCCAAGTCCAAGACGAGATCGAGCCCGAGTGATTGGTACACGAAGCGGCCTTCGTGGATGCACACACCCATGTCGGCGCTGCCTGCGCTAAGGCGCGGCAGGATGTCCGAGAAGATCACCTGCTCCACTGTCGCTTCGCTGGGACCATACAAGCGGAACAACAGGTGCGCAGTGGTGTTGGGGCCAGGCAGCAGCACATGTGGCTTGGTCGCTCGAGTGGGCTGCGCGCGACCTACCAAGATCGGACCCACACCAAAGCCAAGCGCGGAGCCGCTGCGCAGCATGACAAGTTCACTGGACAGCTGCAGAGCCGCCAGGAAACTTGTCTTGGCAAAGTCGTAGCGACCACTCGCCAAGGCGCTGTTCAGTTCCTGCACATCGTGCAGTTCGATGGCGAGCTCGATGCCTGGCACGCGGATCGCGCCACTCAGCAGCCCGGCAAAGGCCCACACATCATTGGGACAAGGAGAGATGCCCAGTGTGTACTTCATGCCTCACACCAGCGCATGGCTGCTGCGCGGACCGCTTGCAGTGCTGCTTGTGTGCGCCACATGGTCGGATCGCGCTCACCCGCGTAGTTCGAGACACCGCGCAGGATGCTGCAGGGGACTTGGGCGGCATAGCAAGCGAGTGCCACGCCGAAGCCTTCCATGTCTTCCAGGTGTGCGTGTGCTTGCGCCCTGCGTAGCTGAGCCTGTGCGGTCGTGCCCGAAGCGGCTGCCACGGTGAGCAAGGTCAACTGGCATGGCTCTGCTTTGAAGCCTTCGAGCAGGACCTCGCGCAGCCCGTCGTACGGTCCTGCTTGAGGCAACGACAACGCCTCGACCTGACCCTCCGGTGTATGCGCACCGACTTCGAGGCAGCGCACGCGCTCGAGAAAGTGTGCACTGCCCAGAGGAGCGACCTGCAGGTCATAGCTTCCGGCGATACCCACCAGCAGCACACGCGCAGGACGCAAGGCTTGCACGCAGCGCGCGCTTTCCGCGGCGGCGACGATGGGGCCCAAGCCACATACGCGCACGAGTGCGCGCCCTGCGAACGCGTGGTCAGCGTCCAGCGTGCGGCGTTCCAGCTCGGTGGGCACCAGGATCAGCAACGGATGTCCGGTCATCGTCCTTAGTGTGCGCTGCGAGAGTCACTATGCTCAAGTGCATGCAAACGAAGTCTCCGCTGATGGCCGTTCTAGGGCTCGTGTGCGCGCTGGTTGCCAGCTGTGCCGCGCCGGATCCGGTGGGCCAAGTCTTGGCCGTGTCCAAGGACGATGACCGTGTGCTCGAGTTGTTGCGCACCTTGTGCGAAGAGCATGCGCCACGCTTGACAGGTTCGCGCAAGGCCGACGAGGCCTGTGAGTGGACGCGCGCGCAGTTCGAGTCGTACGGCCTTGAGGCCCGCCTCGAGACGTGGGGCATGGCTCCTGCGCGCTTTGATCGCGGTCCCAGCTACGGCCGCATCGTAGGCGACCCAGCGCTTGAGCTAGATTTCTTGACAGCCTCGTGGACCGTGGGAACGCCAGGCGTCGTGCGCGGCCCTGCCGTGCTAGAGCCCAAGGACGAAGCTGCGGTGGCCGCACTGGTCGCTACACGCGGAGCCGAACCGTTTCGCGGCGCGTGGATTGTGCGCACAGCGGAACGCTTGGAGCCCAAGTGGTTGCGCCACTTGGACGGCTTGTACGACGCCCAAGCTGCCGCAGGCGTCCTGCGCGCCGGTGCGAGGAGCGGTCTGTTGGTGATGTCTGGTGATATGCAAGCCAAGTCACGCGGCAAGCGCCCGGCCATTCGTGTGCGTTTCGATCAACACGAGGAGCTGCAGGCACGTGTGACACGCGGCGAAACCGTCGAGTTGGAGTTCCTGATCGACAATCGCTTCGAAGATGGACCTGTGCCATGCGCGAATGTGGTCGCGGACCTCATCGGTACAGAGTTCCCGCACGAGTATGTGCTGGTGCAGGGCCACCTGGACACTTGGGACGGTGCGCAAGGTGCGCAAGACAACGGCAGTGGAGTCGCCACCACGATGGAGGCTGCGCGCGTGTTGGCGAAGAGTGGTGTGCGCCCGCGCCGCACGATTCGCTTTGTGCTGTACACAGGCGAGGAGCAAGGCTTGTACGGATCGCAGGGCTATGTGCGCGATCATGCCGACGAGTTGGAGCACATCAGCGTGGTGTTGAACCACGATGGTGGTGGTACCTACTTGGAAGGCTTGGATGCGACCTATGCCATGCTGCCCGACATGGAGCCGCTTGCTGAGCGTCTGCGCGCGCTGGACCCTGTGCGTGGCTTCGCCTTGCGAGAAGTGGAGGGCTTGCGCAACAGTGGTGATTCAGACCACGCGCCCTTCGTTGGTGCTGGTGTACCCGCGTTCTTCTGGAAGCAAAGCGAGCGTGACTACGAGTTCGTGCACCATACGCAACATGACACCTTCGCGAATGTGCCCTACGACGAAGTGCGCCACAGCGCCAAGATCGTGGCGGCCGCAGCGATCTACTTTGCGAACCTTGATCACAAGCTCGATCGCACCGACATGAAGCCGTTGCCGCGTCGCTCGATGGGCGTGAGTTTGAGCGAGTCGTGCCAGGTGGAACGGGTGACCAAGGACTCGCGTGCCGCTGTGGCTGGCTTGCAAGTGGGTGACCGCGTGCTCTCGGTGGACGGGCAGAGCGTGGCCGCTCGCAACGCGCTCACTGACCTCGTGCAACAGCTGTCAGCGCGGCAGCGCTTCCTTGTGGAACGCGCCGGAGTGCAGGTGGAGTTGACCATGGATTGGACCTCCGACCCGGACGAGTCCGAGCGCGCAGCTCGCCAAGCACGCCGCGCGGCGTGGCTGGCCGCGCGCGGGAAACGCGACTGATACCGCAACCTACGGATTACTAAGCACTTGCCACGGCCGCTCGCCATCTATCGGCGGCTGCCGTTTCCTTGTCCAATCTTGATGACTGCTGGGCATCCTCTCCAGCTCCCTCAAGACCCCCGAACCAGCACCATGCGCTATCACCTCTCCCTGGCCGCTTTGGCCGCAGTTGCTTGCTCCACCGTGGCGCAAGCTCAAGATTCGGTCTCCAAGATCAATGGCCTGCCCGGCGACGCAGTGGATGCCCACGCGCCCGCGGAACAGATCAACGACTTCGTGGTCGACCTGACCGTTGCGCGCTCCAGCTGGGGCAACGCGTTCGGCATTGCGCCGTTGGCGAAGACCAGCATGCAGCGCAACACCGCGCCGCTGTTCTTCAACGGCATCGCGAACGCGCAAGCGATCTCGAAGACGGTGGCGACGAATGTGCCGTTCTTGCGCTCGAGCTATGACTATTGGAATCAGCCGGGCTTTGGCGTGAACAACAACAGCACGCGCAATGATGCCGGCACTCCGCTGGCGACGGCGGGTTTCACGGGCGCGCGCTTTGGCTTCGCCACGGCGGAGTTCATGGATGGCGATCCGACGGGCACCAGCCTCGCCAACGTGATCGGCGGCGTGGCGCACATGACGACGGCGCGTCCCTCGCGCCTGTATGTGTCGCGCGTTGTGGGTGCCTCCAACAGTCCTTCGGACAGCTGCAATCTGGCCTCGTTTGGCATGGGCTCCGTGGATGATGCGGGCAATGTGCACTTCCGCGCGGATGCCTTTGGCGCACTCGCTTGCGGCCTCTTGTCGCCTTTGACGGGCAACAACTTGTTCCGTGTGGCTCTCGCAGCGCGCAGCCCCTTGGTCAATGTGCTGTCGTCGACCGGTCCCACAGACACAGCGGCATCGTCGCACCTGTTGGTGGCCTCGACGGTCACGCACAACACCCCCAACATCATCCCGAGCAGTGTCGCCGGTCGTCCGATCTTGATCGGTACGAACTTCAACCGTCAGCACGTGTTCGAACAAGTTGCAGGCAGCGTCGTGGCTTCCACCGCAAGCACGCAGTTCGCACCGGGCATCAGCGATCACCGGGGTGCGTTGGGCTATACCGCGCGCAACTTCCCGAGCCTGTTCGCCGGTTCGGTCAGTGGCACGGCCGGCATTCTCGCCCGCACCACCACCGCCAGCGGCTTCTGCGGCGCGCTGAACTTGATTGGTCTGGATGCCAACGGTGGTTTCCTCGCACCGCGCGCCTTGGTGTTGCCGGCGCTGGTCAATGATCCCGAGTCGCCGACTTGGAACAGCCAAGTTGCCGGTGGTTCGCAGGAGTTTGACCACTACCACGACCAAACGGCCTTCCAAGGCGGCAACTCCCAGATGGGCTTGGGCGCCGATCAGCAGGGCAACTTGCTGGCAGCGGGCGTGGTGTACTACGCCTTCACGCCGCCCTCGTTGACGCCGTTCACGAACCCGAACAACTACATCGCGGTGTGCAAGGTGGACGCCATCACAGGTGCTCTGTCGTGGACCGCGGCCGCTTGGACGCGTGAAGCCGGTGCTGTGTCGGATGGCAAGGTCATCTACCAGAATGGCACCACGCGCATCGGTCGCCTGCGCGCCTTCATCGGTGCCACCGCGCCGACGGGCCCCACGATGACGGCTCCGATGATCGACTCGGTGGGCAACGTGTGGTTCGTCGGTTCCTTCGAACGCGATAGCGCACCTGGCACGGTCTCGGTGGGCGTGTTCCGCGCGGTGCTGGATTCGGCTACGTTCAGCTACAAGCTGGAGTTGGTGTTCGCACAAGGTGATGTGTTTGCTGGCCGCAACTCGGGCCGTAGCTATGTGATCTCCTTCTTGCGCTTGAACGACACCAACTCGATTTCATCGGGTGCTGCGTACTCGGGCAACATCACGGGCTCTGCCTTCCTAGGTCAGTCGCCCGCTGGTTTGTCGACGAGTGACTCGCGCACGCTCGGCGGCATGGTGATTTCGGCGCAGATCACCTATGACAACAACGGCGATGGTGTCTACGCGCCGTCGACGGGCACGACCGGCACGGCCGGCAGCCCGGACGAGGACTACCAAGTGCTGCTCTACTTGACAGCCTCCGCCGATTGCAACAACAACGGCGTGCCGGATGACTCCGAGATTGCCGAAGGCCAAGCCAGCGATGTGAATGCCAACGGTGTCATCGATACCTGCGAAGGTGTGGTGGGCGTGGCGTTCTGCGTTGGTGATGGCTCGGGTGCGCAGTGCCCCTGTGGCAACAACGCGGCTCTGGGTGCTGGCACAGGTTGCGCCAGCTCGTTGGGCGTGGGCGCGAACTTGGCGGCCAATGGCATCGCCAGCCTCGCCAACGACACGGTGCAGTTGGTGGGCACGGGCATGCCGAACAGCAACGCCTTGTACTTCCAAGGCACTACGCAGCAAGGTGGAGGCAACGGCGCGCCCTTCGGTGACGGTTTGCGCTGCGCAGGCGGCACAGTGGTGCGTCTGGGCACGAAGACCAACGTCGCGGGTCAGTCGCGCTATCCGGTGGGTACTGATCTGCCCGTGTCGGTGCGCGGCCAAGTCAGCGTGCCCGGTGTGCGTACCTACCAAGCGTGGTACCGCAACGCCGCGGTTTTCTGCACCGCGAGCACCTTCAACTTGAGCAACGGCTACTCCATCACGTGGACGCCCTGATCTAAGTAGAGGCTACAAGGCCTACGCCCCACGCCCCACGGGTGGTGGGGCGAGTGGCGAAGATCGCGCGCGAGTCATGCACGGCATACTCGCGCGCACTTATGTGGAAGCCGTACTCTTTGGTGTCGCTTGTAGTCTTGGCCGCTTGCACACAACCAGATGCGGCACCTGCTGCGAAAGCTCAGGTTGATGCGGCCCTCGCCAGCGCAGAGGAAGCCCTCCAGATGGGGGATCCGTCGACAGCGGTCATGCGCTTGCGCGCAGCAACCGCAGTTGAACCACAGGATGTGCGCTTGCACTTGGCTTTGGCCCGTGTGTACCAGCGCAATGGCCGTGCGCAAGATGCGCTGGCTGAGTATGAGCTGCTGCTGTCGCTTGGCGTGCGCGATGATGCGGTGTCCATTGAGCGGGCAACTGCTCTGGCGCAATGCGCACGCTACACGGAGGCGCGCACAGAGTTCCTGCGCTTGCGTGGTGCGACCAGTACGCAAGCGGTGGCTGAGTACAACCTGGGCTTGCTAGCCATGCAGGAAGGAAGCGTGCGCGAGGCCTTGCAGTACT
>CAIKQM010000355.1 GCA_903829565.1 uncultured Planctomycetota bacterium | reverse complement strand
GCGGTCATCGTGCTGACTGGCCGCGCGGACGTGCACACCGCAGTGGAGGCGATGAAGGCCGGTGCGGCCGACTTCTTGCAGAAGCCCGCCGACGCCACCATGTTGGAAGCCGCCATCGTGCGTGCGCTGCGCTTGCGCGGCGTGTCCAGAGAACGTGACAGGCTGCGCGCCGACATGAACGCCTTGCGCGCCGGCCCGATCTTGGGCGCTTCGCGCGCCATGGAGCGCGTGCGTGAAGCCGTGGCGCGTGTGGCCGCGGCTCCGCGCACCACCGTGCTCATCTTGGGTGAGTCGGGTGTGGGCAAGGAGCTCGTGGCGCGCGAGATCCATGCGCGCTCTGCCCGCGCCGATGGACCGTTCGTCGCCCTGAACTGCGCGGCCATTGCGCCGGAACTGCTGGAAGCCGAGCTATTCGGCTATGAAGGCGGGGCCTTCACCGGTGCCGTCGCGCGCGGCCGTGATGGTCTGTATGCGGCCGCTGAAGGAGGGACTTTGTTCCTCGACGAGGTGGGCGAGCTTGCGCCCGCCTTGCAGGCCAAGTTCCTGCGTGTGTTGCAGGAGAAGACCTATCGTCGCGTCGGTGCCACGGCCGACACCGTCGCCGATGTGCGCATCTTGGCGGCCACGAACCGCGACTTGGAAGCGGAGATCGCCGCGGGTCACTTCCGCGAGGACCTGTACTACCGCTTGAATGTGCTCTCGATCAGCGTGCCGCCTTTACGCGAGCGGCGCGACGATGTGGCGCTCCTCGCCGAGCACATGCGCGCGCGCTTTGCGGCCGAGCTGGGCCTCGACAGCCCCGGCTTCGAAGCGGAGGCACTCGAACAGCTGCGCGCGCACGCGTGGCCAGGCAATGTGCGCGAGCTGAAGAACACGGTGGAGCGCGCGCTGCTGCATGCGCGCGAGGGCTACATCACGGCTAACGACCTGGGCTTGGTGGCGGGTGACGGCGCTCTGGGCGCAGGCGCGCTGGAGGGTCTGACGCTCGAAGCCGCCGAGCGCGTCTTGATTGAACGGGCCCTGGAGCGTTGCGGTGGCAACCGGTCGCAAGCGGCGCGCGAACTGGGGGTCAATCGGGTCACGCTGTACAAGAAATTGCGTGCTTGGGGCATTTCTGCCACCTAAGTCTCTTATTGACAGGTATTTAGTAGCTGATTGCATACTGGCGGCACTCCCCAGAACGGGTTCCAGAGTGGGAAAAACCCTCCACCACCCGGAAGAAGTTGCCGGATTCTGGCCTCAGACCATCAAGCGCCAGAGGGGGTCATGACGAAAGAGCGTGTGTCCAGAGGAAGGAAACGACCTCTGCACCGCACGCCCTTCCATGACCGACACCCTCTCCAAGCCTGAGACCGCCCGCCGCGCGCTGTCGATCCTGCTCGTCGAAGACGAAGCAGCGACCCTTTCGGCCTTGGCGACGCTGCTGTCGCGCCGCGGTCATGCGGTCACGACTGCCCGCGATGTGCACGAAGCACTCGAACAGTGTGGTCACGATGTTGTGGTCACCGACCTGATGCTGCCGAGCGGCACGGGTCTGGAAGTGCTCGCCCACATGAAGTCGCGCGGCGAGCGCCCGCACGCCGTGGTAACGACCGGCACACCGAGCATCGACTCCTGCCGCGAGGCCTTCAAGCTGGGCGCGGTCGAGTTCCTCCAGAAGCCCTTCCGCATGGAAGAGCTCGTGCGCGCCGTCGAGGCGGCACCTGTCGCACAGACCTCCACGCGCCGTGACTTCCGTGCACGCGTGGATGGCACACCGCAAGCTGCGCAGCAGCTGGTAGCTGATCTTGCTGCGTGGACGCTGACGCAGTCCATCGGTGCCGCCTGCCGCGCACGCATCGCTTCGGCCGCGGCGGAACTGATCGACAACGCTTGGCGCCATGGTCATGCAGCGCACATCGAGTGCAGCGCGCGCTTCGAAGGCCGCGATGTGC
>CAIKQM010000354.1 GCA_903829565.1 uncultured Planctomycetota bacterium | reverse complement strand
GCCCGACCGCAACAAGCGCAGGACCTCTTCCAGCACGCGCGGGGGCGCCGACTTGGACAAGCGCCCAGCGTGGCGACACATTGCTTCCCACGTCGAGTCTTCGATGCGCAGCCCCAAGCGTGTGGCGAACTTGACGGCGCGCAAGATACGCACCGGATCTTCGGCGAGGCGCACATCCGGTTGACCGATGGTGCGCAGCACGCCGCGCTCCAGGTCACTCAGGCCGCCGACCCAGTCAATGATCTCGTGCCGATCCGCATCGTAGAACAAGGCGTTGACCGTGAAGTCACGCCGCAACGCGTCCTCTTGCGCGCTGCCGAATTCATTATCTTCTTTGATCAACAAGGCGTCGAGGTCGCCCTCGGCCGGCACTTCGAGGCTCAACTCCACGGGATCCGGACTAGTTTCCGCCGCTGTGCGCGATTCCAACTCGGCCAGTTCCGGCTCTACATCTTCACCTTCCTTGAGCGTGGGCTCGCGGCGGAAGGTGGCCGTCTCGATCACATGCTCGCCATAGTGGATGTGCACCAGCTTGAAGCGCCGTCCGATGATGCGGCCGTTGCGGAACAAGCGCTTGATCTGGCGCGGGTGCGCGCTCGTGGCGACGTCAAAGTCTTTCGGCCGGCGGCCCACCAAGAGATCGCGCACGCAGCCGCCCACGAGGTAGGCATCAAAGCCGGACCGCGCAAGGCGCGACACAACGCGCAGGGCATCGGGATCGAGCGCCGACTTGTCGATCGAGTCGGCGGAGACAATCCGCGGGGAGGCAGGCTGAGGGTGCTGGTCGGAACGCATGCAGGGTCGGGGTTCGAGCCCAACAATCTACAGGGTGCCAACGTCTTGCGATACAGCCACCTTGCCCCTGCACCCTTGTCCCCACACCCTTGGGCCAGTATCCTCTCTGCGCTGCATGAGCGGCACGGGAAGGCCAGTAGCTCCTAACGGTTAGAGCGACTGATTCCAAATCAGTAGGTTCAAGGTTCGAATCCTTGCTGGCCTGCCACCCCGTCCCGCCTCTGCCACGCACCGCCACCATGCAAGATGAAGGCCTACCGGCGGACCCCGAGGCACCTCTGCCCGAGCGCAGTGAGTTGCTGGCTGCGTTGCAGGCGGCCTTCGCGGCCGAGGCTGTCACCCCTGAGCTGCTCGAGCGCTTTGCCGACCACGCGCACTTCTTGCTGGAGCGCAACCGTCAAATCAATTTGACGGCGATTTGCACGCCTAAGGAAGTGGCGGCCAAGCACTATCTGGACTCGTGGCGCCTCTCCCGCGCGGTGCCTATCTTTGGGCGCAAGGTTTTCGACCTCGGCACCGGCGCCGGCTACCCCGGCATCGTGCTGGCCATGGCCGAGCCGGATGCGCGCTTGGTGATGTGCGACAGCACGCGCAAGAAGGTCGACTTCGTCCAAGAGACCATCGAGCGCTTTGGGTTGAAGAATGCCAGCGCCGTCTGGTCGCGCGGCGAGGATTGGCTGGCGCGCGAGCGCGTGGACCTGGTCGTGGCGCGCGCCGTCAGTTCGGTCCGCGAGAATGTGCGCACGCTGCGCAAGGTGCGGCACTCCTTCAAAGACCTCGTGTTGATGAAGGGGCCGAGTTGGTCGCGCGAAGCACGCGCTGCCGAGAGGGAGGCCGAGCGACTCGGTTTCCGTCTGGAAGCTGTGCACGAGTACACCTTGCCGGAAGAGCAGGGGGCGCGTGCCATCTTGGTCTACCGCGCGCCCGGCGGACAAGGCTAGGTGCTCGCCATGCTGGCCTTGTCGTGGTGGGCGTGGCTGTGGATCGGCGTAGGAGGCGTGGTGCTGCTGCTCGTGCTGATCGGGATTCTGTTCTACCCGCGTGACAATTCTTTTTGACCGGCCAACGCACCGGCTTGCACCAAGTGCAGCGTTTGTGTCGGGAAGGCAAAAGACAGGCCTTCGGCCTCAAAACGACGATGGATTTCAAACAGCACTTCTTGCTGCACATCCATCATCGTGCCGAACTCTTGACCTTGGGTGTAGAACGCCAACTCGAACAGAATCGCGCTGTCGCCAAAGCCCTTGAAGTGCGCGCGATCCAGGCGCGCACGCGGGTTGGCCGTAACGATGTCGCGCAGGAGATTCGGCACCAGTTGCAGCTTGGCATGCGGTGTGGCGTACACCAGCCCCAAGGTATGCAAACAGCGCCGCTCGGTCAGGCGCTTGTAGTTGCGCAAGCGCGAACTGGCGAGGTCGTTGTTGCCGATGATGATCTCTTCGCCTGTCACCGAGCGGATGCGCGTGTTCTTGACACCAATCTGCTCGACAGTGCCCGCGAACTCGGCCGACTGGATCGCATCACCCACCACGAAGGGCTTGTCCAACAGGATCGAGATCGACGCGAACAGATCGCCGAGCACATTCTGCAAGGCCAACGCGACGGCGATACCGCCGATACCCAGCGAGGCGATCAGCGAGTTGACATTGAAGCCGGCAGCCTCCAAGCACAGCAGCAGCACCAAGGCCCACAGCACGACCTGTCCGATGAAGCCGAGCACATTCGAGCCCATCTTCACCGTGGGGTCGTCCGTGCCGCGCGCGTGCAGCAGCTTGCGCAGGCCGTACTCGAGCAGGCCGCGCCCCCAGAAGCCCACCTGCACCCAGAAGCTGATGGTGGTGAAGATCCCGAGGTAGGTCTGGATCTCGCTCTCTTCCTTGAGCTCGCCAGTGTCGGTGTACTCCGCACCCGGCAAACGCAAAAAGTGTGCGGCGATCCATAGCGACACAATGAACAGGAACATCCGGCGCGTGCGCCGCACGATGTCGATCAGCAGATCATCGATGTCCGTCTCGGTCTTCGCCGCCAAAAGCCCCAGGCGGTAAATGATCAAGCGCTTGATCAGTCCGAGGAGCAGGAAAGACCCCGCGAGAATGGCGAGAGCGATGATCCAGTCTCGTACCGGATTCTCGAGGAACTGACGATTCATCAGTTCGGCCCACTTCACACTGGAGTCACCCATGCGGAGGCTTTCTTGTTGAGTGATGCCCGGGCTGATTGGTGCCCGAGTTGAGTGGTGCCCGGGGCGGGGGTCGAACCCGCAATCCCGTTTAAGAGAACCAGGACCTGAACCTGGCGCGTCTGCCAATTCCGCCACCCGGGCACGGGCTGCTGAAAGCGGCGAGGAGGATAGCCCTGCCGCGCGAACGGGTCAAGCCTTCCGGCGCTGAAACTTAGCCCGCTGTGACGTCGATGCCGTCCACGATCACCATCGGCGCTTTGGCAGCACCGCCCAGCAGCACGCTGTGCGACGAAACCAAGGCGATGCGCTGCAGCAACTGCAACGCGTTGCCAGAGATGAGCGTTTCCTTGACCGAGTGCGACACCATGCCGCCCTCAATCCAACGCGACGACTTGGCAACTCCTGAAAAGTCGCCGTTGGTCGGGTCGACTGTGCCCGAGAAGCGCTCGATGTACAGCCCGCGCCCCAAAGCGCGCCGCATCGCGTGCTCGTCGCCGCCATCGCCGGTGCTGACCACCAACCCATGCGGGCCGAGGGCCGGCACAGAGCGCGCTCCACCGCGCGCATGGCCAGTGCTGACCGTCTTGCCCACAGAGGCGCTGTGTGCGTTGTGCATCCAACCCATCAACACGCCTTCTTGAAGCAGCGTGAACGGGCGCGCAGGCACGCCTTCGCGGTCAAACGCCGCAGCGCCCGCGAGATCTTGGTCCGTGGGATCGTCACGCAAGGTCAGGCGCGGATTTGCAATCGCGGTCAGCAGCTTGTGCGCTAAGGGCGAGCGCCCGCGTTGCACTGCCAAGGCACTGCAACCCGCCACGATGGGGGCGATGAACAGATCCACGAAGGCATCCGCGGAGAACAGCACCGGTCCGCGATAGCTGTGTGCGTTGGTCGAGCCCAGATTGCACACACACACATCGACCATGCCTTCCGCCATGGGGCGCACCGCGGCGCGCACCTTGTCGAGCGAGCGCCACACACCCGAGTCGTAGTGCATGCCGCCCACATCCGCACCGTCAATGGCCATGCCCATCAGCGACAGCGATACGAGACCATCGGATTCATGACCACGAACGCCGCGCGTGGACGCGATCGCTTGCACTGCGCGCGTGACATCTGCGGCGGCTCCATCGATGGCAATCTTCGGATTGCGCGCTTGCGCGGTCGCGAGCAACTCCGCGCCGAGTTCGAGGATCAACTCGCCATCGGCACGCGCCATCTCGGCACTGCAAGCCACGGTGCGTTGCCACGGAGCCGCATCCGGCAACACGTTTGCTTCGTGCGCGGGGGCGAAGCTGGCCGTGGCCAGTGCATCGCGCACGCACGCGCTCAATGCTTCGTCATGCGCTTGGTTCGTCGAGGCGAAACCCGCCCGCTTGTCGCGGAACACACGCAAGCCCACAACAGCGCCCTCGTCGCTCGACACGAGCTTGAGGTCGCCCTTTTCATACTTGACGGAAACGCCATTCGAAGCAGAGGCAAAGGCCTCGGCCTCGTGGGCGCCAGCGGACTTGGCCATGTCTACCAAGCGCTCACAGCGCGCCAATAGCGCCTCGCCCAACGCTTGCGGGTCGTACGGAACGTGCGTCATTGCTCAGCCTTCTTTGCCGCCCAAAACGACTTTGCAACGCAACCAAGGTCCGCCTGCATCCACCTTGGCGGGCTGGCCTTTGCCACAGTGCCCCGAGCCCAAATCCCAACGGAAGTCGCTGGTCACGGCATCCACCGATTGCAGCACTTCAAAGGCGGTGCCCGAGATGTTGACGCCCTTCATGCGGGCGCCCAGCTTGCCGTTCTGGATGCGGCGCGCTTCGTGCGTGCCGAACATGAACTCACCGTTGGCATCCGCTTGACCGTTCGAGGCGCCGTCCAACAACCAACCATCCGGCGTAGACGCGATCAGCTCCTCGAGCGTGCCTTGCCCAGGACGGATGTAGGTGTTGCGCATGCGGATGAGAGGCTCGTTGTCGTACTCCCAAGCGCGCGCGTTGCCCGTGGGCGCGACACCAAAGTGCGCTGCCGTCTCACGGTCATGCAGGTAGCTCTTGAGAATGCCGTTCTCGATGATCGTCGTGCGTTGCGTGGGGACACCTTCGTCATCCACATCGACTTGACCACCGGCACCGGGCAAGAACTCGGACCGACCAGAATCTTCCAAGGTGACGAAGTCCGAGGCGACACGTGTGCCGATGCGACCGCGCGCCACGGAACCTGCGAGCACGAAGTCGGCTTC
>CAIKQM010000353.1 GCA_903829565.1 uncultured Planctomycetota bacterium | reverse complement strand
GGTGTCAACTGGATGCGACTGCGCACAAAGCTCTCGCGTGTCGCGATGTGGCCGGCGACATGGATCGTTCCTACCGTCACCTTCGGTCCTGGCACGAGTCGCAACTGATAGGAAACGCGCGCATCTTGCTGGGTGCGCTTGACTACGCTGGCTTGCGCATCAGGCCAACCAGCAGAGGCCGCCAGCTCTTCGATGGCGGCTTGCACCACCACGGCAGAACGTGGTGTAGCCACCGTGTTTTCGAAGGGCTGCAACGCCGCACGAATGGCCTCGTAGTCGAACGGGAGTTGCTCCGCCTCCAGCACTTCCATGGTCCCGATGCGGTAGACCGGTCCGGCTGTGATGCGCAGAAGTAGCGTGATGTCTTGCAGCTTGCGCTCTTTGCCCAAGAGCTCCACACGAGCATCCAGATGACCTTGGCCGCGCAAGTGCGCTTCGATACTCTCGCGTGCGGCTTCCAGTTCCTCTTCCACATAGGGAACTTCGGTGGCGCCCAGCAACCCGGACTGCAGACCAAAGAAGGAGCGCAGTTTGGTAACGGATAACGTACTGGCGCCTTCCGCACGCACCTCCACCAAGCGCAACCTGTCTTTGGCCGCGATGCGCAACACCGCTCGGGGCGGTTGCTCATCGGGGTGGTACTCGTACGACACAGTCGCTTCGGCATAGCCGCGTGCACGCAAATCTTGCTCGAGCGCAAAGGCCGCATCGTCAATGTCTGACTTCGAGCCGCGCTGCTGTGCGAAGCGTTCGAGGTCAGCACGCACAATGTCGAGAGCCTCGCTGCGCAGGTAGACGCGGTCACCGGCCAACACCACACGCACGCCTTCGGGTTCCTTGGCCGTGCGGAATAGACTACAGGCCGACAAGCACAGCAGGCTGCAGACCACCCAAACAGTACGCAGGCTCACTTGGGCCTCCATACAAAACGCAGGCCATAGTTCCAGTCTTCATAGACGTCGCGATCGGCGGCCAGATACAGAGCGTCTGTTCCATCTTCGCCACCGATGCGCAAACGCAGTTCGATCGTGTCGACACCACGGCGCGACGTGCGGGCGCCGCTGACCACTTCCAAGCGTTCCATCACACTCTCGCTGTCATCCGGGCCATCGCTGAAGAGATCGCGGGCCACATACAACGCCACACCACGCGCAGCTCGTTCGCCACTACCAAAGGCCGTACCACCGGGCGGCCGACCTGTAAGCAACAACAAGACGAGGTCTTCGCGTGAGGCCGGCGGAGATGAGGACAGATCCAGCACTGGATCATCCAAGGTGCCGCTACCGAGCAGCGTAGTGTCATACCCCAAGACGCGCGAACGTCCCGTGAACTCCAGTTCCATTTGATCAGGCTTGGATGGACGGAAACGCAGCGCCCCGCCATCGAGAGTCAGCACGCTGGCCGGCAAGAAGATGCGTGAAGGTTCGATGCGTACGTCACCCACGAGTACGGGGAGCGCACCTGTACCGGTGAGCTTGAGTGCTGGGAGGAATCGCAGTCGCAGCAGTTCGTTCTCAACGCGGAAAGCCGTCTTGGCGCCCAGCTCCACATCGAAGCGCACATTAGCGAGGAGTGGGTCTTCCAAGCGGAACAAGCCGTTCTTGCCATCTCCTCGATAGCTGCGTGGACGCAGTGCAAAGGCCAACGGATCGATAGGCTTGGAGTAGCGCCCATCGACGAGGCGAATGCTGCCACCCATGGTCAGGGTGTCCAACGGTCCACTGAGTCGCAGGTCTGTATCGGCACGCACCGTCAGGTAGCGCGAACGCAAGAGCAGCAGCTCCGAGCCGGTGAGGCTCAGATTGAGGAGCGGAGTGCCCGCGTCCCAACGCAGCTCACCCGTCAAAGCGAAGGGCGCGCCTCCTAACTCACCGCGCGTGTCGGTCAGCCATGCGCGTTGCTCGTCAAACTGAATGCGTGCCTGCACGTTCTGGAGCGAGGGAACATCCGTGCTGAGACGCAACTCACCATTCTCCAGCTGCACTTCGCCGGTGAGCCGTGGTTCACCCAAGGTGCCGTTCAGCTGCACACTGCCGCGCAAACGCCCCGACAAGCGCCGCAAGGCTTGAACTTGGGCGGCGAGGGGAGACAGGTCGCCCAATTCGCCGCCGACTTGAAGGTGCAGGGGCGCTGTCAAAATTGCTTGCGGGTCTGCCACGAGCCGTTGCAGATTGAGGCCGCGTCCAAAGTACCCTTCCAGGGTCGTGCGGGTGAGTCCTTCCAAAGAGGCTTGCGCCGCCCGCAAGGTGACTTGTTGTTCGGTGGCAGTCAGGTCCAACTGCGCGTGGAATGGGCCCAACGCTACACCGTTCTCGCTGGCTGCGAAGCGCCAATTGCGCAAACCGGCTTGCGCCCTGCCGAGCAACTGTGTTGGTTGTCCACGCAGCTCGATCAGGACGTCAAGTGCACCGGACAAAGTGCCGCCCTTCACGGGCAACGGAAGTGCTTCGACGGAGGGGACGCTGAGTTGTAAACGCACCTCGGTTTCGCCCGCGGAGGCGAGGTTGCCAGCCTGCAGAGGAAGCGTCAGCTGCAGGCTGCTCTGCAGCGCGTTTCCTAGTGCAAGTTCCTCCAAGTGCAGCTGCACTTGGCTTGGTGTCCACTGGGCTGAGCCGCGGTAGGTGAGGACCGAAGGCAAGCGTGAGTCGAGTAGATGGCCGTTACCGTTCACGCGCAGGGCGCGCAGGTCTTGATCGAGTTCCACGGCCAGGTTGCCGCGGTAGCTGAGGTCCTCTAGCGTCGCAACTGGTTGTGCATCGGCAAGCTGCCGTGCTGCGAGTTGTTGCAAGTCGTGGAGATCCACCTCGGCACTAAGCCCACCCACCAAGGTGCGTGCATTGAGATCCGCCGTCAGCTGCACCGTCCCATGGCTTGTGCTCCATGACATGGTGGATCGCAGCAGGCCATCCGCCTGCAAGGTGACAATGGATGGCTGCGTGAGTGTGCCTTGCAACTCTTGGTGTTGAATCTCGGCCGTCTGCAGCAAGGCCCGCACGGAGCCATCATCGAGCCGCGTTCCTTCGCCTGTGACGCGCACACGCGTGTCTTGCCATGTGGCGGTAGACTCGCGCACCACCCAGTCCTCAGCGGTACGCTCGGCATCCAAGCGCACCTGCTTCAGTTCCGTACCTTGGATGACAAGGCGCTCGGCGGCGAGCGCCACACGCCCGCGTAGATCGTCGATGGGGCCGCTGAGATTCAGCTCAGCGCGTGCATCTCCATCAAGGGGCAGCGGGAACGGCAATCGCTCCAGATCGACGAGTGCAAGCTGTGCACGCACCTGCAAGGCACGCGAGGGAAAGTCATAGGATCCCGCACCCTCGATGTCTCCTACGGATGTGCGCGCGCGTAGTTCGAGATCCACGCGACGCTCGTCACCATCGGACAGCTCACCACGCACGTGCAAGTCATCAATGCGCACATCAAGGGCTTGTGCACCCGTAACGTCGACTTCCACCTGCATGGTTGGCCCGGTCAAGGCTCCACGCCAAGCGAGAGACCCCTGCGCCCGTCCCAAGAAGTCCTCGTCTGATTCAGGCGGAGAAAGATGGAAGAACCGCAGCGTGTCACCCAAGTCGTGAAAGTCAAAACG
>CAIKQM010000352.1 GCA_903829565.1 uncultured Planctomycetota bacterium | reverse complement strand
CGACTCGGCAATCCACCAGGCCGGCAAACCAAAGGCGGGGTCCTTCGTCTCCTTGCCGCGCACCTTGCCCGTGACACCCCCGCCATCCATGGCAAGGAACATGCCCGGCTCGATCTCGCCGTGCGCCACTTCGTGTCCGCCTACAAGTACGCGATAACCGTTCGGTGCAAGCCGAATGTTGTCCTTGATGCGCACCGGAGGCAGCACCACGCCTTCCTTGAGGGCAAAGCGTTTGCGCAGTTGTTGGATGTGATCGAGGATGCCGGTGCCGCTCTTGTCCTGCACCAACGGAATGAGCTTGAAGCCGATCTCGAGCGCCACGCGATCGACGGCCAGCAGTTCGTCCACCTTCTGCTCGTCCTTCGCAGCGCCTTCGGCCGCAGCCGCAGCTGCATCGCCGGTGTGTGCAGGAGCGGTCTCGGCGAGCAGAGCTTCGACGCCTTCTTTGCCGCGCGTGGCGCGCCATGTCACCACCAGCACAATCGCCAGCGTCCAGAACGGCAGAGGCGGCAGACCTGGCAGCAAGCCCACGACGAACAACATGCCCGCAGCGATGAGCGTCGCCTTCGGACGGCTGCCGACCTGAGCGAAGAGGTTCGTACCCAGCGTGCGATCCGAGGTGCTCTTGGTCACCAAGACCGCAGCAGCCGTCGACACGAACAAGGCCGGAATCTGCGACACCAGGCCGTCACCGATGCTGAGCTTCGAGTACTTGTCGACCGCGGCAGCGATCTCCATGCCGTTGTACGAACCGAGCGCGATGCCACCCACCAAGTTCAAGGCCGTGATGATGAGACCTGCAATCGCATCGCCACGCACGAACTTGGAAGCACCATCCATCGCGCCGTAGAACTCGGCTTCATTCGCCACAGACGCCCGGCGCTTGCGCGCTTCGTCGGCATCGATCAAGCCTGCATTCAAGTCGGCGTCGATGGCCATCTGCTTGCCCGGCATCGCGTCCAGCACGAAGCGCGCGGCGACTTCACTGACGCGGCCAGAACCTTTGGTGATGACCACGAACTGGATCACGACCAAGATCAAGAACACAACCAAGCCCACAGCAAGGTTGTCGCCGGCCACATAGTGACCGAAGGCTTCGATGATGCGGCCGCCTTCGCCCGAGGTCAGGATCAAGCGCGTGCTAGCGACATTGAGACCCAGGCGGAACAGCGTGGTGAAGAGCAACAGCGTGGGGAAGGTCGAGAGCTCATGCGCGCTCTTCGCGTTCATCACCACCAGCAACAACAGCAGCGAAACCGCCAAGTTGATGGCGAGCAAGCTGTCGAGGATCCACGGCGCGACCGGCACGATCAGCGTGACGAGCATGCCGAGCACGCCCACTGCTAGCAGCAGGTCGGCCCAGCGCTTCAGCAGCGCGCCAGCTTGTTGTGAGGTGTTTGCGGTGTCAGCCATAGGTCACGATTCCTGTCAGTTGTCCTGAGCGACAGGGGCCAGGCCCTTCACGCGGTAGACGTAAGCGAGGACTGCGGCAACGGCTTCGTAGTAGCCCTCAGGGATCTGGTCGCCAATCTCGACTTGCTTGTGCAAGGCGCGCGCCAGCGGCACATCCTCATACAGCACGATCTCGTGTTCGG
>CAIKQM010000351.1 GCA_903829565.1 uncultured Planctomycetota bacterium | reverse complement strand
TGGGCCCAAGCTCGGCCCTGCGCGGGCCCAGAAGGCTGCCCCGGGCAGCGCCACACAGCGCGGTGTGCTCCGCTCCTGACTTCTAGCTGCACCCTGAACCCTAAACCCTCAACCAGCCCCACCCGCCGCGGCGCGCCCGCGACGGAGGCCCCCCATCCCCACGATGCTGACCGGCTACGCACCGATCCTCGTCCTACTGGCGTTGGCGATCGGATTCGCTCTCGTCAACCTGTTCGTCTCCGAGCTCATGGGACGCCGCCGCATCAATGTCGGCAAGGCGGACCCGTACGAGTGCGGGATGGAGGCGCAAGGTTCTGCGCGCATCCGCCTGTCGATCCACTTCTATCTGATCGCTGTGCTCTTCATCCTCTTCGATGTTGAGTCGGTGTTCTTGATTCTGTGGGCCGTGTCGGCGGGCGACTTGAAGGCCGCTGGTCTGGCGCCGCTGGTGCTGGCGGAAATCGTGGCCTTCGTGGCGGTGTTGGGCTTGGCATTGGCGTACGTGTGGCGCAAGGGAGGACTCGAATGGGATCGCTGAAACCTGCTGGTGCGCATGGGCATGACGACTTTGGCTTCCTGGCCACGCGCGTCGATGAGCTCGTCAACTGGGGCCGCAAGAACAGCCTGTGGCCGATGCCGTTGGGCTTGTCGTGCTGCGGTATCGAGCTGATGGCCATGATCGGTCCGAAGTTCGACCTCGCGCGCTTTGGTGCGGAGGCCGCGCGCTTCAGCCCGCGTCAATGCGACTTGATGATCGTCGCTGGCACCTTGACCTGGAAGATGGCCGAGGCTGCGCGCACGATCTATGACCAGATGCCCGATCCCAAGTGGGTCATCGCCATGGGCGTGTGCTCGAGCTCGGGCGGCATGTACGACAGCTACAGCGTCGTGCAAGGCGTCGACTCGATCTTGCCGGTCGACGTGTATGTGCCCGGCTGCCCGCCGCGTCCTGATGCCGTGATCGACGCGATCATGAAGCTGCAGAAGAAGATCGAGCGCGAGAAGCCGATCGAACTGCTGCTGCAAGGCACCGCCGTCGGTGAGTACGACCAAGGCACCAAGCGCTTCTTGCGTGCGCCCAACCACGGCATTCCCACGACGCGCAGCGGCGAGATGCTGGCGCCCGGCGAATGGAAGGATCGCTAACCGTCATGGCTCACACAGCGGAACGCATTGCGAGCGCGTTGGAAGGTCTCGCTCACGAGCTGTCGACAGGCAAGGATGGCATGTGCAGCGTGCGCGTTGCCGCGAGCGATGTGCACGAGTGCGTCCTGCGCTTGCGTGATCGCGCGCAGTTCGAGACGAACACGTTTGTCACGGCCATCGATCACTTCCCCAAGGAGCCGCGCTTCGAAGGCTTGTGGCAGTTCATGTCGGTGGCGCACGCGGATCGCGTGCGTGTCAGCGCACTGCTGCCCGGCACGGAACCGAAGGTTGCCTCGATCGTCGACCTGTACCCCGGTGCGGCGTATGCCGAGCGCGAGTCGTTCGACATGTTCGGCATCGTCTATGTGGGTCATGCCGACCTCAAGCGCTTGCTGATGCCGGAGAACTACGACCACTTCCCGCTGCGCAAGGACTTCCCCCACCACGGCATCGAGCCGGATCGCCTCTATCGCGAGTGGGATCGTCGTCGCCGCGAGCGCGCCGCTGTGTCTGATCACTCGGAGATTGCCGACCAATGAGCACCTCGCAACTGTTTGAGTACACGCCGGGTACCGTGGATCGCGACGATCCGCTGCACGGCGAGTTGATGGAGCTCAACATGGGCCCGCAGCACCCGGCTACGCACGGTGTGTTGCGCATCAAGGTGGTGCTCGATGGCGAGACCATGCGCGAAGTCGAGCCCGTCGTGGGGTACTTGCATCGTGGCAAGGAAAAGACCTGCGAATCGCTCGGTTGGCGCAAGTTCTTCCCGCACACCGACCGTCTCGACTATGTGCAGCCGCTGTTGAACAACTGCGCGTATGCCATGGCGCTCGAGAAGCTCGCGGGCCTCGAAGTGCCCGAGCGCGGCCAGCAGATCCGCGTGCTGTTGATGGAGATGTCGCGCATCATGGCGCACCTCATCTATCTGGGCACGACCTCGATCGACCTCGGTGCGATCACGATGTTCTTCTTCACGTTCAAGGAGCGTGAACGCGCGTACAGTTTGCTTGACGCCTACACCGGGCACCGCATGAACAACACCTACGTCCGCATCGGCGGGGTGTATGCGGATGTGGAAGACAACGTCGCCGCCGGCATCAAGGAGTGGGTCAACGCCTTCCCCAAAGCCATCGACGAATTCGAGACGATGTTGACCGGCAACCGCATCTGGTTCGACCGCAACCGCAACATCGGCATCCTCACCAAGGAACAGTGCAAGGCCTGGTCGCTGACCGGCCCGAACTTGCGCGGCTCGGGCGAGGCCTACGACCTGCGCAAGGCCATGCCGTACAGCGGCTACGAGCAGTACGACTTCGAGATTCCGGTCGGCACCGTGGGCGATTGCTACGACCGCTACCTCGTGCGCATCGAAGAGATGCGCCAGTCGGTGCGCATCATCCAACAGGCTCTCGCCAAGTTGGAGAAGACCAGGGGT
>CAIKQM010000350.1 GCA_903829565.1 uncultured Planctomycetota bacterium | reverse complement strand
GGCGTGCGCGCTGGAGCGTTGTTTTGGGTACGGGGACCGGGTTAGGCCCAGGCTTCAGGCTGGACCCGCCCTGGGCTTGCTCAGGGCCTCGCTCCACAGTCGTCCGAAAAATGCACGTATTCAGACGGCTGGCTCCGTCCAAGCGTCGCACCTTCTTAGCTAGAAATAGCTTGTTTCGCGGGCTGGGCCGAGCAACTTCTGCACAATCAGCGGAGCCAGTATCACAGAGGCTTGACACGCGCCCTCTCATCTGGTCTCCTTTTCGGCCCTTCACAGCGCAGCCAATGCCTCCGCATGGCGCCCCTGAAGGTCCACCAAGACGCACAATGTCAGTCGCCATCCGCCTGAGACGAACGGGTCGCAAGAACCTGCCCTGCTTCCGCATCACCGTTACGGACACGCGCTTCCCGCGCGATGGCCGTTCGCTGGAGACCTTGGGTCTGTATGACCCGCTCCGGAAGGATCCGGCCCAGCAGTTGACGCTCGACCAAGAGCGCACCCAGCATTGGATCGATCATGGTGCTCGCGTCAGCGACATCGTGCAGTCGATCTTCAAGCGCATGGGCGTGTTCCCGCCCAAGCCGAAGGTCAAGCGTGAGCGTCCGGGTCGCAAGACCAAGACGGCGACGCACAACCGCAAGGTGGCAGCGAAGACCGCTCGCGTAGAAGCGAAGAAGGTCCGTGCCGCTCAGCGCAAGGCAGCCAAGAAGGCTGCTGCGCCGGCTGAGAAGGCCTGAGTTAGCCGACCAATTGAGAGTGTGTGTGCGCGCGGCCCGCGGGATTCCTGCGGGCCCCGTGCGTACCTTAGACGCCTTACCGACACGCGCCTGATGGGCGCAGAGCACGAGCCCCACCGTGAGCAAGAAGTCCGAAGCCGTCGCGAAACTGCTCGAGAAGATCGTTCCGCGTTCGCCCATGCCGGAGGCCGTGGATGGCTTGCCGCTCCTTGAGCAGGGCATGCTCGTGGTGCTGCGTCGCCACATGACGCAAACGCAAGCGGTCTCGACGCTCAAGAAGTTGCGCGCCGTGTATCCCGACTGGAACGAGTTGCGCGTGTCGCAGGTCCAGGAGATTGCCTCGTTGATGGTGGCGGGCAAGTTGCACGCGCCGGTCGAGGACATCCAGAAGCACTTGCCGGTGGTGCGCGATGCGCGCGACTACTTGCAGGAGATCTATCAGAAGACGCACGGCTTCGACCTCGAGTTCCTCAAGGATGACTCGAGTGCGTTGAAGCTCATCACGCAGATGCCGTTCCTCGGCACAGCGGGCGCCTCGTGGCTCTTGTGGTTGGCCACCGGCAAGCAAGTGCCCGTGCACGGCGCCATGGTGCGCGCTCTCGATCGCTTGGGCATCGTGACGCGCGGTGCCGGCTCGAAGAAGCAGAAGGAATTGGTCGAACCGCACATCCCCAAGGGCGAAGAACTGCGCTTCGTCACTGCGGTGGGTGAGCTCGTCGATCGTTGGTGCACCTCGAGCAAGCCGCTGTGCCACGAGTGCCCGCTCGTGGACGAGTGCGTGTTCGGCAAGAAGGCCTTCCAAGAGTGGAAGGTGCAGCAAGCGCGCGCCGAAGCGCAGCGTCAGAAAGATGACGCGCGTCGTGCAGTGCTGGAGAAGAAGGAAGCAGCCAAGCGCGCGCGTGAAGATGCACGCCTAGCGAAGATTGCGGAAGCGGAAGCCAAGAAGAAGGCTCGCGATAAGGAACGCATCGAGCGCGAGGCCAAGAAGAAGCGCGAAGCCGAACAGGCCGTGCAGCGCAAGCTCGAGGCCGACAAGAAGGCCAAGATCGCGGCTGAAAAGGCGCGCGCCGAGGCCGAGAAGAAGAAGCAGAAGGATGCCGAGCGCAAGGCGCTAGCGGACAAGAAGGCGGCCGAGAAGAAGGCGGAAGCGGACAAGAAGGCCGCGCTCGCCAAGAAGGAAGCCGAGAAGAAGGCCGCTCTCGCCAAGAAGGAAGCGGAACGCAAGGCGCTGTTGGCGAAGAAGGAAGCCGAGAAGAAGGCTGCACTCGCCAAGGCCGAAGCGGCCCGCAAGGAAGCTGCGCGCAAGGAGGCCGAGAAGAAGGCTGCTGCTGCCAAGGCGGCGGCGGCCAAGGGCAAGGCCAAGTCCTCCGTGAAGCCGGCTAGCAAGCCGGCTGCGGCAGCCAAGAAGCCCGCTGCGAAGAAGGCAGCCAAACCTGCGCCCAAGAAGAAGCGCTGAGTGCGGTTGATTCTCGCGTCGGCGTCTCCTCGGCGTCGTGATCTTTTGACAGCGGCGGGTCTCGTCTTCGACGTAGAGCCGTCGCTGTACGATGAGACCCTCCACACGCGACCGAGTTCACCGCAAGCGGCTGCGGTGGACTTAGCCGTGGGCAAAGCACTTGCTGTGGCGCGGCAGCACGCTGGTGAGCACGCCGTGGTGCTGGCTGCCGACACCATCGTGGCCGTAGGACCCGATGACAGCTTCGAATTGCTCGGCAAGCCCGTGGACGCCGAGGATGAGCGCCGCATGCTGCGTCTGCTGTCGAACTCGCGCCACCACGTCGTGACCGGTGTGTGCGCGGTGGATTGCCGCGGCGTGCCGGTCGGCGCAGGGCCCGGGCTGCGCACGGGCGTGGAGACGACCTATGTCACGATGCGCGCCTTGAGCAGCGCGGACATCGAAGCCTATGTCACCACCGATGAATGGCGCGACAAGGCCGGCGGGTACGCGATCCAGGACGGGGCAGACCGCTTTGTCACGCGCCTCGAAGGCGGCGGCCGCGACAATGTGGTCGGGCTGCCTGTGGCCTTGGCCCTGCGCCTCATCTCCGAAGGGCTTGCACCAACGCCCTCTGCACCCTAGACTTCTTGCCCCTGATGATCCGGGGAAAGCGGCCGCGCCTGCGGCCCCAGGCCCCGGCCGGACACGAATCATGAAGCCGAAGATCCACCCGAACTATCGCGATACCAAGGTTGTCTGCGCCTGCGGCAACACCTTCCAAACTCGTTCCTGCTACCGCGACAACGAGCTGCGCGTGGAAATCTGCGGCGTGTGCCACCCGTTCTTCTCCGGCAAGGAGAAGTTCGTCGACACCTCCGGCCGCGTCGATCGCTTCCAGAAGAAGTACGCCAAGAAGCCCTGAGCTTCGCGGCCAGTCTCGGACTGATCGATCCTACTCGTGGTGCTGCCCGACATCGCCCTTGCGAAGCTACGCGGGCGTGCGCAGCGCCACCGCGAGCTAACCGATGCGCTGTCATCGCCGGAGATCTCCAGCGATGGCAAGCGCCTGGCTCGTTTTAGTATCGAGCGCGGCATGTTGCAGCGCGCCGCTGACTTGTGCG
>CAIKQM010000349.1 GCA_903829565.1 uncultured Planctomycetota bacterium | reverse complement strand
CGGCGGACACCACCCGCGCAGATGTGTCACTTTTGCCTGACGGCCGTGTCAAGGTGCACTGGGGCTTTGACAAAGAGCGCCAGTTGGACGACATCGAGCTCGAAACCGAAGTCGGTCAAGATCAATTGACGCAGAGGCGCAATCTGGTGCGCTTGCGTCCTGAGCCGCGGGCGTCCATTGAAAACAGCGCTTTGGTTTTGCGCGGTCCCGGTGTCTGGGCTTTGCCCATCTCCCTCGAGGCGCCGTACACCATCAAGGTCAAGCTCAAGGTGCGCGATGACCTGCAGAAGGAAGTGAAGGAGACGCCGTACTTCGGCATCCTGCATTCCATTGTCGGCGAGCAGTCTTGGCTCCTGACGGACCCCTTTGGCGGAGTGATCGAGATCGACCAAGCCGCGGGTTTCACGCGCGAGGCCGGCCTGTCCAAGACGCGCACACTGCTGATTGATGAGACCACTACCATCGAGATCAGCCACGAGGGTGTGAACATGTCGTGCGGTGCCAATGGCAAGTGGACCTCGACATTGAACTTGATGCGCCGGCGCACAGGTCGCGTGTGCTTGGTCGCCGTGGGCGATTACGCCATGCGCGTGGAAGACATCGAGATTGAGGGCAAGATCGATCGGTCCTGGTACGCGCAACGTCGCGCCGTTTGGATCGAGCGCGAGTACGAGCGTCTGAAGGGTGCTGCGAAGTGACACGCCCCGTAGCAACATGGACGGTCGTGGCTGTGCTGGTGATGGCGTATGTCTACACAGCCACGCAGACCGGTACCGAAACGGAGGTCTTGGAACGCCTTGGTGCGAACTGGGGTCCGGCCATTCGTGACGGGGAGTGGTGGCGTCTTGGGGTCAGTACCTTGCTCCACGGGGGCGTGCTGCACTTGATGCTCAATGTGTGGGCGCTGGTGGTGCTCGGGCGTGTGGTTGAGCGTGATTTGGGCACCATGCGTTGGAGTGTGCTGTATGTGGCCACGGGAGTGCTGGCCTCGATGACGAGTGTGGCCTGGCGTCCGGCAGGTCTGTCTGTGGGGGCGTCGGGCGCCATCTTCGGCTTGCTCGGTGCGATGCTGGCCTTGTTTGTGCGGCGTCGTAAACACATGACACCCGCGGCCTTTCGTGCCGGCATCATGTCACTTCTACTTGTCGTGCTGGTCAATGTGGCCTTTGGTTTGGCTGTGCCGGTGGTGGACAACGCTGCGCACATCGGTGGGTTGATCGCGGGCTTCGTGCTGACCGTGTTGCTGACGACGCGTTTGGCTTGGCTTGGCTTGGTGGCAAGCGTCTTGCTGCCGTTGGCGTGCTGGCCGCTGCTGATGTGGCGTTTGGACGGGGCTACGCGCGAATTCGAGGCACTCGATCGCATGACGCGCGTGCAAGCGGCGCTTGAGGCTCAAGATGCCGAGATGGCGTTGGCCTTGCTGGATGAAGGGGTGGCTGCGGACCCGAAAGACTTGGGCTTGCGTTGGTTGCGTGCCCAGCTGCGCACCGCTTTGGGGCGCTTTGGTGATGCAAGCATCGACTACACCGAGTTGTGGGAGGCACAGCACGCCAACACGCACTTGGAGCATCGAGCCTTCCTGTACTCGGCGTTGGATCGGCGTGCCGATGCCAGCAGCGACTTCCAGTTGCTGGCGCAGCAGTCTGGCGGGGAGTTCGAGGGGCGCTTGTGGGCTGCCATCGAACAAGCACAGGATGCAAGTGAGCTGCGCGCCTTGTGCGCAAGCGCTGTGGACGACCTGGGTACGCGTCGTGTGCACGGTGCCGATGTGATCTGGAGCGTGCTGTTGCGCTATGGCGCGGGTCAAGTAAGTGAGACCGAGGTGCGCACCGTGGTTGCGCAAGCTTCCGATCCGGCGCTGGCGCGCATGCAAGCCTCTGCCACACTGGGAGAGATGGCTTGGCTGGCCGGGAATCGCTCGCGCGCGGCCACGCTCTATGCCGAAGCGGCCGCGTCTGCCGAGGTGCTGACAGAGCCCATGCCGCTCGATCCCTTGGTGCGGGCACGGCTTGAGCGCGACTTGCGCAACCAACGCTAGCGGTGAGCGCGGCGACTCTCTAGGCTTCGCGCCCCGCCATGTACGACATCGTTCAGAAGCTCAACCCCGAGCAGCGTTCGGCCGTTGAGACGATCAAAGGCCCCGTGCTCGTGCTGGCTGGCGCAGGTTCAGGCAAGACGCGAGTCATCACCGTGCGCATGGCGTGGTTGCTGTTCCAAGGTGCGCAGCCAGAGAACTTGCTGGCCATGACCTTCACGAACAAGGCCGCGGGTGAGATGCGTGAACGCGTGGGGCAGTTAGTCGGCAAGCAGCGTGCCGACTTGATGACGGTGGGCACCTTCCACGCGTTCTGCGCCAAGCTGTTGCGACACTATGGCTCGGCGATTGGCGTGGCGCGCAACTTCTCGATCTGTGATCAATCGGACCAGCTCTCAGCTCTCAAGGGCGCCTTGCGCGAGTTGCGCATCCCCGAGGCTTCGATTGCACCGAGCGATCTGCACTCGAAGATCTCGCTCTACAAGAACAAGGGCATCTCTCAGCAGGTGCTGTTGGAGAAGGCCGCGGACCCCAAGGAAGAGCTGATCGCGCAAGCCTGGGCCAAGTACGAAGAGCACTTGCGCCGCTGCCGCACGGTGGACTTTGATGACCTGCTGACGTTGTCGGTGCGCTTGCTGCACGAACGCGCCGAAGTGCGCGAGGAACTGCAACAACGCTTTCGCTTCGTGATGGTCGACGAGTACCAAGACACGAACGGACCGCAGTACGACATCGTGAAAGCGATTGCCTCGGCGCACCGCAACTTGTGCGTGGTGGGTGATGACGACCAGTCGATCTATGGCTGGCGTGGCGCAGATGTGACCAAGATCCTGTCGTTCGAGAAGGACTTCCCGGGCGCCAAAGTCGTGCGCTTGGAGACGAACTATCGGTCTACTGCGCAAATCCTGGATGCGGCGAACAAGGTCATCAAGCACAACCCCGGTCGGTTGGGCAAGACTCTGCGCTCCGCTCTAGGCGCCGGCGAGCCCTTGGCTCTGCTGCGCATGGAAGATGAGGAGGCCGAAGCCGACCACGTCGCTGTTGAGATCGCGAACATGGTGGGCAAGAAGCAAGCGAAGTACTCCGACTTCGCCGTGCTGTTCCGCACCGCCACGCAGCCGCGTCCGTTTGAACAACAGTTCCGTGCCCGTTCGGTTCCCTACACGCTCGTGGGCGGCATGTCATTCTTTGATCGCAAGGAGGTGCGTGATGTCCTCTCCTACTTGCGCTTGGCTGCCAACTCGCAGGACGAGATGTCGTTCTTGCGCGTCATCAACTGTCCGCCGCGTGGTGTGGGCAAGGCCACGATTGATCGTGCGGTGGAGTGGGCTACTGCGCGTGGTCTGTCTGCGGTGCAAGCCTTTGCGCATGCCAAGGAGATCGAAGGGCTTTCCGATGCAGCTGCGTATGCGGTGCACTCGTTCCAAGAAAAGCTGGAGCGCTTGGGCTCGGAAGAGCCGGGCGCCAACCTTGTCGTGTGGATCCGCAAGTTGCTGGACACGATGGAGTACCGTGCCGAAGTGGATCGTTGCTATCCCGATCCTGCCACGCGCGAGGAACGCTGGGCGAGCGTCATGGAGGTGCTCAACTACGCCGAGAACCATGTGCGTCGCGCCAAGAAGCCCACGCTCGCGTCTTTCTTGGAGGCGCTGACTCTCCAGAACGACGACAGTCGCGACAAGGACAAGGAGTCCACGCGTGATGCCGTCATGATGATGACGCTGCACGCAGCGAAGGGCTTGGAGTTCCCGCGCGTGTACTTGATTGGCGTGGAAGAAGGCATCTTGCCGCACGGTCGCTCGGTGGCCGAAGACACGGTCGAAGAAGAGCGGCGCTTGATGTACGTGGGCATCACGCGGGCGCAGCGTCACCTCACGATCAGCGTCACGAAGACCCGTTCGAAATTCGGTACACGAGTCGAGTCGCATGCTTCGCGCTTCCTCTATGAGCTGCTCGAGCAGGCACCGCCTAAGGGTTGGCGTGCGGCTGGTTCCAAAGAAGAAGCGCCCGTCGAAGAGCCGAGCAAGAAAGCATCCAAGAAGAAGGCCACCAAGAAAAAGGCCGGTGGACCGCCGCGGAGCACGCGACGCGGTGTCTAGTTTGCTTTACGCGTCAGCAGTGAGCCATCTTCGGCGCGCGCGCGCAGCTGGCCGCAAGCCCCGTCGACATCCTGGGCTGCACTGCGCCTGAGCTTGCAGAGGATCCCGGCCTGGTGCAGCCGCTGGGACATGTGGCGTGCGCGCTCGATGTCGGGGCGCTGGTAGTCCAGCCCATCGACCGTATTCCACGGGATGAAGTTGATGAGCGCGTACTTGCCGCGGAACATCTCGATCAAGCGTTCGAGCTCGTCATCACCATCATTGACGCCTTGGATCAGGGTCCATTGCACCAAGATGGGATAGGTCGTCGCGCGCGCATAACGCTCAGCTGCTTCGACTAGCTCACGCGGTTCCACTTTGGCTCCGCGCGGCACCAGCTCACTGCGTTTGTTCAGGAAAGTGGAGTGCAGTGACAGGGCGACCGCTGGCTTGATGGTGCGTGCCAGCAGCCGGTCGAAGATGTGCAGATCGCCGACCGTGGAGAAGCACATGTTCTTGTGGGGGAAGTTGCCGTGCGTGGCAAGCACATCGATCGCTTCCATCACGGCGTCAAAGTTGTGCGACGGCTCGCCCATGCCCATGAACACGATGCGCCGTAGGCGCGCATCGGCACGGCGGGCGACGACCACTTGTGCCAAGATCTCGTCGGTGCTGAGTTGGCGAATCAGGCCCGAACGGCCCGTCATGCAGAAACTGCAGCCGACGGCACAGCCCACCTGCGACGAAATGCACGCGCCATCCCGCGGCAACAACACGCTCTCGACCGACTTGCCATCTGCTAGGCGCAGGAGCAGCCGCGTGCCTGTCTCTGTACTGACGGCGGTA
This sequence comes from uncultured Planctomycetota bacterium, assembly GCA_903829565.1. Taxonomy (GTDB): domain Bacteria; phylum Planctomycetota; class UBA1135; order UBA1135; genus SXXH01. The sequence continues at coordinate 5,823 of CAIKQM010000349.1, read as the reverse complement.
TGCTCGATGCGCGCAATGGCATCCAGCTCGTCAAGAATGTCTGACAGTGCGACTTCGACGGTCTTGGGCCACATGACCTCTTGTCGGCCCGTGGCGATGCGCGGATCAGCCCCTGCGAGCCAGCGCCGCAAAAAGCGGTGCTCGTGAGCAGGTCGTGCGCCCAAGGCGCGCAGGCGTTCCAAAGCGTGCAGCACAGCGTCTCATCGTAACGCGCCGCGGGCGCCTGTGTTGCCTAGCCAATGCCCCAGAGCGCCTGCCAGCAAGCACAAGCCCACGGTCAGCGCCATGTAGGCCAGTCCCTTGCCCGTGGAGCCAATGCGCAACATGCGCAGGGTCTCCTCATTGAAGCTGGAGTAGGTCGTGAACCCACCGAGGACACCCACAGTCACAAAGATGCGCATAGGCTCAGAGATACGCGCTGCGTCGCTGCTCCATGCGGCGATCAATCCGAGCGCCAGTGAGCCCGTCACATTCACCAGCAAGGTATGCCAGGGCAGACGATCCCAGCCGCGCTCGGCAAGCTGCACAGCCACGAGCCAACGCAAGCCCGATCCCAGCGCACCACCGACCATGGCGAGAGCGAGCGACTGCATGGTCTCAGCGCAAACGCACTGCGGTGCCTTCGAGCGCGAGTTGGAACACGCGTTCGCAATCGGTCTTTTGCAAGCGCACACAACCATGCGAGCCGGGCTGTTCGAGCCAGTCCTTGGTCGGCGCGCCGGTGTAGCCGTGCAGGCCGATGCCTGTGCGTCCAAATGGCTGCGAATCGAGCTCAATCCAGATCCCGCCCAAGATGTTGCGCGGGTCGCCGTGTGCATAGGTCACCTTCGTGGTCGGATGCGTCCACGAAGGGTTCTTGACGCGCTCGACAACTTGTGTGATGCCCTCGGGCGTGGGGGAGTCACTCGCGCCTACGCCCACCGCGGTGAACAGCAACGGCACGCGAGTCTTGCCCTGCACCGTGCGCCACGCAGACAAACGGAAGATCGCGCGATCCACCACGATCTCAACTTCCTTGCGCTCAAAGTGCACCACCTTGAGCTTCTGCCCAACGGCCAAGCGTCGTTCGTCGTACTTGGTGTTCCACTTCGCCAGCAAGCCGTGACCAAAGCGGTGGCGCTCGCCAATGCGTCCGCCGGTGTCACCGCGCTTGACTTCGTGCAGCGTGATGCCGAGTTGCTCGTCGCCGGGAAAGCGCTCAGGCGAGAAGTACACGCGCTGCAACAACGGCTCCAAGCTGTCGCCCAAGAGTTGGCGTTCCTTGCCTTCGAGTGCTGCGAGCGCCGGACCGGCATCGATCAACAACGGGACGACAGCGTTCCGGTCCTTGAACGCTTCTTGCAGGCGCGGAGCCCAAGCAGCGGCCGTGGCGGGAACCGTAGGAGCTTGTGTCGTCAGGGCCAACGGGGCCCACAGGAGCAGCGCGATCATCGCGCCCGAGCCTACGATTCCGAGGACTCGCGGAACAGGTGCGTGTACTCAACTGTGCCGGCATGCGACTCGTTGCCGCGCACCAGGAAGATCGTTCCGTCGGTCACCGTCAGGTCCCACGATTCGATGCGTTCGAGCTTGCCCGCAATGGCGGCCACTAGCGTCGGGTCGATCACCACGACTTGGATGTCGTTGACCTTGTGGATCGTGTGTCCTTCGAGTGAACGTTCCAACAGCCGCAGCGGGCGATGGGGAACGATGGTCAGCTTGCCTACCGCCTTCATGGCTTTGTGCAAGCGGTCCGCCGCGGGCATGCCCACTTCGATCCAGTGCACCAGCTGGCCGGTCAGGTCGCGCACATGAATCGCGGACTCATCGGGCTCGCATAGCCCACGCCCGAAGGCGATGCCCTCTTCATGCAGCAAGCAGTACCCCAACACACGCACGACGAGGAACACCTCCGTTTCGGAGGCATGCATCGCCGTGCGTAGCTCAAGCGTCTCGTACACGCCGCGATCGGCGTCAGCGAGGTTGATGTGGAACCGATAGAGCAGTCCTGCGTGGGCCATGAATGACGCTTCGGTTCCTGAGAGGTCGATCGCTCAGATCTTCGGTCGCGTCAAGTTGCGGTGGCCGTCCTTCGTCACGAGGAGGTTGTCCTCGATCCGGATGCCACCGTGGCTCGCAAGCGCGTCGATCAAGGTCCAGTTGAACAGCTGCGCCTTGGCTCCCGAGCGGAACGGACGCAGCAGCATCTCGATGAAGTACAGGCCCGGCTCGATGGTGAAGACATGGCCTTCTTCAATCGTGCGCGTCGTGCGCAGGTACGGGTACTGGCGCGGCGGCGGCACGACGCCTCCTTCGGGCGTCTTTTGCCGGCCACCGACATCGTGCACTTGGATGCCGAGGAAGTGGCCCAGCCCATGCGGGAAGAACGGTGCCGTCAAACCCTGTTGCACGGCTTCTTCGCCGCCGAGTTGCAGGATGCCGTGCTTCTTGAGCAGATCACCCAGCAACACATGTGCTGCGTGATGCAAGTCCAGGTACGGCATACCGGGGCGCACACGCGCGCAGATGGCCAACTGCAGTGCATCCATGTCGCACAGCAACGCGGCAAAGCGCGGGTCGGCTTGCGGCGCGCACCACGTGCGCGTGATGTCCGAGCCATAGCCCAAGGTCTTGGCGCCTGCGTCGATCAACAGCACCTTGCCCTGCACGCCAGCGCGCTTGCCGCAGTAGTGCAGGATCGCGCCCTTTTCGTCGAGGCACACGATCGTTTCGTACGGTAATTCCCGGTCAATGCAGCCCACGGCTTGGGTGTACGCGTGGTGCACCTCCAGCTCGGAACCACCTGACAAGAAGCGTTGACGCGCGGCGTGATGGCCACGCGCAGCCTTGGTCTCCGCGTCTTCCAAGCACGCCACTTCATAGGCGCTCTTGGTGGCACGCTCCCAATCGAGGCGCTTGATGAGCGCTTCGGGATTGAGTGCGTCGCTCAAGATGCCGTGCGCCTCGGCCGACTTCGGCTCGTCACCGATGTAGGCCGCATGCCGCGCAACACCGAGGCGCTCCCATGCTTGGTTCACGTCCGGAGCTTCGACGATGTCGAAGGCCTCGGCCCAGAACGGTGCCCCTAGCGGGGCTTGCTCGTACCAATAGTCCTCGGGCGCCACGCGCACGAGGCGCGGCTTGTGCCCGGGACGGATGTACAGCAAGTGGAACGGCCCTTCGAGCGGACACCAGTGCGCGAAGTGCGGTGTGGTGCGGAAGGGCGCGTCCTGATCGTCCGCGTGGTACGTGAACGGCGCGCCGGACTGGATCACCAGCCCATCAAAGTTCGCCGCCGCCAGCGCAGCTTCGGTGGTGCGCTGACGGGTGGCGATGTGTTGTAGGTAGAGATCCTTCATGTCGTCGGTCTCAGCGCACGCCGTGCATCAACTTCAACAACAGCGGACAGCACACAAAGAGCAGTGCTGCTGCCGCGCCAGCCATGTACACGAACAGCATGAAGAACTGGTAGAGGTTCGAGATCTCGAAGCCCATGAAGAACTTGGGGTTCGGGACCAGTTGCTTCTCCAGCGCCACGCGGATTGCGTCCTTCTTGGCGGCATCGGTCACATTGCCAAGCTGCACATTCTCCAGCGGAATGACCTTTTGTCCGCTGACTTCACGCTTGTCCCGGTTCCAGTTGCCCGGAATGAGCGTGGAGGCCGCGTCGGTGAAGGCACCTTCTTCGTTCTTGGCCTTGATGATCGCTGCGTTCTCGGTCTGCAGCTGCTCGACGATCGCGATCGGCACCACGGCTTCGGGGTAGTACTCCGACAAGGTGCCGGCGAACTTGTTGGCCGAGGCCGTCGACAAGAACCACACACCCATTAGCAGTGAAGCAAACTTGACAGGCGCCAGCTTGTTCACCATCGACAAGCCGATCGGTGACAAGCACAGCTCGCCCAGAGTGTGGATCAAGTACAGCGCGAACAGCCACATCATCGACACGCGTTGGCCGGCTTCTAGGCCTTCCACGCCTTGCGCGATGACCCAGTAACCGACAGCCAGAAGCGCCAAGCCCAGCGCTTGCTTGTAGGGCGAGGACGGCTCGAGGTTGCGCTTGCCGAGCATCGTCCACAAGGTCACGAACAACGGCGCCAAGAGCACGATGGCCACGGCATTGATCGACTGGAAGTACGAAGCCGGGATGGTCGAGCCAAACAGCTCGCGCTGCGTTTGTTCCTCTGCGAAGTACGTCAGCGAGGCACCGGCCTGCTCGAACGCCGCCCAGAAGAAGATCACGAAGAACGCGATGATGTAGATGACCCAGATGCGCGCCTTCTCGACCGAGCTCAGGGAGCGATCGGAGATGATGTAGCCGGGGCCGGCCACCGTCAGCGAGAAGATGAAGCTGCCGATGAGGTCGATCTCGGCGACCTTGTAGAGCACGCCGAACAGCACGGCAAAGACCGCGATCCAGGTCAGCAGCGAGCCGGTGGAGGAGCCCGACGCGCCGTCGGTCTTCTGGGCTGCCGTCTGACGCGCCGTGTTCGGAGCCGCGCCGATCTGTTCGCCCGTCGGCGTCACCAGCAGGCGGCTCTTGAGCCATACAAACACCACGAGGCTCAACACCATGCCAATGCCAGCGGCGAGGAAGCCCCAGCGGAAGTCTTGCGGACGACCGGTGTCACCAAAGAAGCCGCACGCCAACGGGGCGATGAACGCGCCGAGGTTGATGCCCATGTAGAAGATGGTGAACGCGCTGTCGATGCGCTTGTCGGAGGCCGGATACAGCTGGCCCACCATCGTCGAGATGTTCGGCTTGAAGAAGCCGTTGCCGAAGATCAAGAACGCCAGGCCGGCGAACATCAGCGGCTTGGCTACCGAGATGTCTTGATAGAAGCTGCCCGAGGCGAACATGAAGAACTGGCCCAGCGCCATGAGGGCCCCGCCAACGATGATCGACTTGCGGTTGCCCCAGAAACGGTCGGCCATGTAGCCGCCCAAGAGGGGCGTCAAGTAGACCAGACCGGTGTAGCTGCCGTAGATGCGCGAGGCTTCTTCCTTGTCGAGCAGCAGCGCCTTCAGCATGTACAGCGTGAAGATGGCACGCATGCCGTAGTAGCTGAAGCGCTCCCACATTTCGGTCACAAAGAGGAGCATCAGGCCGCGCGGGTGGCCAAAGAGCGTCTTTTCCTGCGTCGCTGCGTTGCTAGACATGCGTAGCTTCCGGGGGGATATGGGGGGCCGTAGGTGCGACGATCCTACTCCTCGGCGGCTGTATACGCATCCCTTGCGGGTGATCCTTGGCGCGATCGGGTGCTTCGAGGCACGATGGTGGGGTCATGATCGCGATCGCGCTGCTTGCATGTCTGTGGGAAGACCCGAAGCCTGTTGCCGCCACGAACGAGGTGGTGCGCAGCCTCGTCGTGGCCGAGCCAGAGCTCGCCCTGCGCAAGACCTTCCTGGCGGGAGGAGAGCAAGGCACCACGCTGTTCGTGGGGCGTGCGGGCCATGGTTTGGTGGCCGACGGAGAGGCGCGCTGGATCGAGGCCTTGGTGGATGAAGTCGATGCGGTGTGCATCGATGTGGGCTTCAGTGACGGCGAGGCTCTGGAGCGCTGGGTGCACACGGGTGAGGGCACCTTGTCACAGTTGCTTGACGAGGCTGCGCCGTGGGCCTGGGATCGCGTCGGAGCCGAGCGTGTCTTGCGCGCATTGCGTGAACGTTGCGAGCGCACTCCGCAGGCGCTGCCGCGCTTGGTTGGCGTCGGAATCGGCAGTCCCAAGCGTGAGTACCTGCGCGCTCAAGCCTTCGTCGAGGAGGCCGACTTCAACCTTGGCCATCGCACCGGCATTGTGCTCGGGCCGCTGCGCCAAGAAGACCCCGATGGCCGTACGCGCT
>CAIKQM010000348.1 GCA_903829565.1 uncultured Planctomycetota bacterium | reverse complement strand
GGCTGGTAATAGAACGTGCCGTCGGCGCACTGCGCGAGCGTGAACCACCAACGATTGGCGTCCATCAGCTTGCGCCAGTTCGCTTCGTCGATGTGCGCGGCGAGGCCGGCGTAGCCCATGCCCATGATGGGGGAGGCGTGTGTGTCGGGGAAGCTCAGCGGCTGCGCGCCGATCAGGAGCGAGTGCTTGCGCGCGCGTGCCTTGGTCGCTGCATCCGGCCAAGGATGCAGGTGCAGGCCGATGCCCGCGGCGCCCGTGCGGCCCATGTCGGCCCAGTTGTTGTCGCCGGCGACTTCGTCGGCGTACCACACATAGCCGTTCGAGCCGGAACCGCGCTCAAGGAACGCCGTCGCCGCCGCGAGACGCTCGCGATCGATCGTCACGCCGCAGTGATGCATCAGGGACAGCGCGAGCACACCTTGGCCGGTCAGCATCGCAATCGGACCGTAGCCTTCGAAGCCCGTATTGTGGCCCCAGCCGCCGTGTTGTTCGGCGGCGCTGGCGGGATAGCTGTCGGGATGCGACTCCTTGACGCGCGGGTTGAGCTGCGCGAGCGACATGTACTGCGTGGACATGAGGAAGTCGCGCACTTCCTCGAGCTCTTTGATGATCCACGCCTCGCGCGTGGCGGCGTGGTACTCGCTCAACACGATGGCCGCGGTCATGTAGCGCCAGTTGATCAAGCTGTCGTCGTCGATCGCTTTGGTCGTGCGCGCGTGATAGCGCGCGTTGCGTTCGACCGCCGCGAGGTGCTTGCGTTCACCGCTGGCAAGGAGCGCGAGCGGAGCGAAGGTGTTGACCACTGGGTCGCCGAACGAACCGTCATCGTGTTGAGCGGCGAGCAAGTGCTCGAGCAACTCAGCGAGGATGCGCTCGCTCTTCTTGCACTCGGCAGGAAAGCTCGGCGCGAACTCGCTGTAGCGCGTGCCGATGGACAGCGTCGCGGTGCGCGGCTTGCCGGCGCGTTCGAGCATGACTTCGATGCGACCTGCGCCGGTCTTGGACTGGCATGCTTCAAGCGCGATGGCGAAGTCGAGCAGCGGACCCTGCGGGCCAAAGACCTCCATGCCATAGCCGTTCCTGTGCGGCGTGGCGAAGCGCTGGCCCGCGACGCCGACAATGTGATCACCAACCTCGACGCGTCCCGTGGCAGCCGAGTCGGCGAACACATGGCGCACCACGAGGTGCGTCGGCGCGTCGGCCACGAGCTCGACACGCAGGCCTGTGCGCCCGAGGTTGTAGTACCAGCCTGGCACCACGGCATCGGGACCATCCGCAGCACGCTGGCGCCAAGGCTGCCCGTCCGGGTGGTAGTGGACTTGAGCCACGAGCGGCGCCGCTGTTGCGACGAGGACGAGGGCGCGTAGGAAGAGCTGTGAAGCCGAGCGCATGGTCATGCGTGGTAGCGTAGCGGCCACGAAGCACCAGCGGGTGAGCGAGGTGCTCACTTTCGTGCGGAGCTAGCCCTCGGTTCGCATGCGCATCGCCGTCCTCCTTGCTCTGATCGTTGGCGCCTGCGCCACGCAGGAAGCGCCTCACACAACGATGTCTACTCCTGTCCTGTTCGACTTCACCAACGCATCCGTTGCGCGCGGCTGGCGCAGTGTCGACGACGATGTGATGGGCGGTGTCTCGTCCAGCCGCATTGAGCCGGGAGTCGATTCCGGGCCGCGCGGCGCGCGCTTCGTCGGCACCGTGTCGCTCGAGAACAACGGCGGTTTCGCCTCCATCCGCTCGACGCCCGCGCCGTTGGGGCTGGCTGGTGCTGAAGGCCTCGAGCTGGAACTTATCGGCGATGGCCACACCTACAAGTTGTCCATTCGCCTTGACAGCGACTTTGACGGTGTCAGCTATCAAGCAAACTTGACACCTCCCGCCGGCATCACGAGCCGCACCCGCATCGCCTTCCGCGAGCTGGTGCCGATGTGGCGCGGCCGCCGAGTGCCCGATGCGGCGCCGTTCGATCCCGCGCGCGCGACGCAAGTGGGCCTCGTCATCGGCGACAAGCAAGCAGGCGCGTTCGAGCTAGGCCTAGTCGCGATCCGCGCCCTGTACCCGTAGAGCGCGCGTCAGCCGAGCTTCATCACGGCGAGCATCGTCGTCATCGCGAGCATCGCCGGCGCCGGCACCGACTTGAGCAGCGGGTCCTTGACCTTCAGGTGCATGGCCAACGCGCCGACCATCAACGCCGCCAGCACGCTTGCCGCGGGCAGCGCTAGATCCGGGACCCACAACGCCGCCAGCAACGCGGCGGCCGACGCGAGCTTGAGCGCGCCGACAAGGTAGAAGACGGCATCCGACAAGCCGTACGCGGCGAACTCTTGATGCAGGTTCGTCGAGGCGCCGCCGCGGAAGGCCGTGGCCTTGCCGGACCTCACCAGCCAGACATTGATCAGGCCGAGAGCGAGGATGACTTGAAGCACCGAAGCGAGGTCGATGGGCGGCATGGCGGCCGACTCTACGGCTTCCTCCGCCAGGGTGCTTTGGGTTCCTGCTAGAAACGCAAGCTTCGATGAACCTCACCCTGATCGTGCGCGTGCTCTC
>CAIKQM010000347.1 GCA_903829565.1 uncultured Planctomycetota bacterium | reverse complement strand
TGCACGCCGTTACTGGGAGGTGCGGCCTTAGGCGTGTCTACGCGGTGCAGCGCAGGGTTTGTAGGCTCCGGCCGTTCTCCAGGTCTAGGTATGGTGCTGTCTGGCGGCTAAAAACCGCCACAAGTCACAAGTCAGAAGGTTCTATCTATGTTGTTGCAAATAGTGCGTGCACAGCGGTCTGGGCCAGTATCACTTGGGGCTCCCCTGTGCCCGAACCGCCAACGCCACCCCACACAACACCAACCCAGCCCCCGCCAACGTCCACGGCCCCACCGCCTCCTGCCGCACCGTCGCCCCCAGCAACATCGCAATCGCCGGCGTGATGTACGCAATCGTCGACAACCGGTACGCGCTCGTCCTGCGCAGCAGCCAGAAGTAGGTGGCGAAGGTGAATACGGTGCCAAAAAGCGCCAAGTACACGACGCTTCCGATGGCGCGTGGGCTCCACGTCGCGGGTGCTTCGCGTTCGTAGACGAAGGCGAGCAGCACCAGCCAGGCGGCGCCGACGGCCATGGCATTGCGGTTGAGCTGCAGGGAGTTGATGCGCGTGCCGTAGCGTTTCACCAAGGTGGTGCCCACGCACGAGACCAAGGGGCTAGCTAGGGCCAAGAGGGCCCAGCCCAGTGCGCCGTCGCCAAAGCGCTCGAGATCCTTGGCGAACAAGAGCACCACGCCGCTGAAGGCGAGCACGAACCCGGTGGCTTGTCGCAGGCGCAAGCGCTCCCCGAGCCAGAGATAGCCCGCAATGGCCATCATCAGGGGGAACGTGCCCCACAAGAGCGACACCACGGCGGAGGGGAGCTTGGTTTCGCTCCAATACACGATCGCGTAGGACGCGGCGAAATTTAGGGTCCCGAGGCTGAAGGCGAGCCACCACGGTGGTGCCTCGCCGCCTTCGCGCCGGGCCATCAAGGCGACGACGCCTGACATGGCCAACGCGGCCAGCACAAAGCGCGCGGCGGCGGAGGTCAGCGGCGGCAGGCTGTCGAGCCCGTCGGCGATGACGACCCAGGTGCTACCCCAGACGAGGCAAAGAAGGCTGATCCAGAGGATCAGCGCGCGTGTGGGGAGGGGAGCGAGCTGCACGGGTGGTGGGGGCTGGTCCCGCTGATTGTGCACTACTTCTCCTGCCGATTGTTCACTGATTGAGCGACGGGGTCCTGAGCACAAATCCGTCTCCCGTCTTCTCGCGTCCTTCGGCCAACAGGAAGCTCGTCCCGCGCAACACTCCGCCAAAGCCATGGCGCGCCCGCAGCTTGTCCATCACAGCATCCACTTGTGTTTGCGCCGTGGCCTCGGCGCTGTCAAACAACAACCCTTGCTGGGCGACACAGCGTTGCAGTCCAGAAAGCTCGATGCCCACGCGTTTGACGAGCGCGCGGCGCCGGGGAAGAGAGCGCAACAACTCACACGCCCGCGTCAGCAGCTCGTCGGTGCGCTGCGAGGGCGGCGACAACTTGGCCCGAGCCTCAGCATGGGTGAACGGATCGTCGTCATCCGCCGATCCCGCGCGCCCATAGCGCGTGCGCGTGTCCACATACTGCAAGCGCACCACGAGCGAGCGCGCCGCGAGTTTGGAAGACCGCAAACGATGCGCCGCCCGCTCGATCAGGTACACCAGCATCGCTTCGACGATGTCGCGTCGGCCTTCTTCGGGTTCAAAGGTCGAGTCACGCCGTAACGACTGTGGCGTGCGCTCCCTGCGCTCACCCGTAGCGGTCCACTCATGCGAGGGTTCGACTGGCTCGTCATCAAGTCCCGCAGCACGCGCCTGGAGCACAAGACCCGCGCGGCCGAAGGTGCTCCACACCATTTCGCGCGGCACCAAAGCCAAGTCGCCCGCCGTGCGGATGCCGAGTCGCAACAACTCATCGCCCATGCGACCGCCAGCGCCCGGCACATGGTGCAAAGGCAGCTGACGCAAGAACGCGCGCTCATGCCCGGGCAGGATCTCGGCCACACCACCAGGTTTCGCCAGTTTGCCCGCAATGCGGGCGAGGCTTTTGCTCGTGGCAATGCCGATGGTGACAGGCACCTGCACCTCGGCCAAGATGCGAGCACGCACACGCTCGGCGGCTTCGAACGCAGGCCCAAGCGCGCGCACCGTGCCTGCAAGATCGACAAAGAAGTCGTCGATCGAGGCGATTTCGACACGCGGCGACAGCGTGCCCAGCAGGTCCGCAATGCGTTGGCGTACGCTGGCCGCTGCTTGAGAATCGCCGCGACGAAAGACACCACGCGGGCACAGGCGCGCCGCTTCGGCCAAGCGCATTCCGGCTCGTACACCTGCGGCGCGCGCCTCGTACGAGCACGACATAACCAGATTGCGCTCGTGCGGCAGTCCGCCCACGATCACCGGCTTGCCGCGCAGCTCGGGATGCAGCGCTTGCTCGACGGACGCTAAAAAGGCATCCACATCGAGGTGGAGGACTCGCGGAGTTTTGGGGGCTAGATGCCCGTCGCGGCCCTGAAGGTTGGCACTCGTGCCGTTCCCTGATTCGTGCCTAGGCGTTTCCCGCCTAGGCTGAACCTCGCTTGTACTTCCTTCAGCGACCGCATCCGGCCACGCGGTTCCGTCGGAAGGTTGGCGAGCTGTGAGTGCCTGAGCAGGGAGTGCTGAGTCAGGCAGTGCAGGATCGGGGAACGGCATCGAGCACCTCAGGCTCGATTGTAGCCTCCGATTAGGTATCTGTTAGGGTCGCTCTGCTTTATTTGCAGATATCGCCCTAAGCCAATTCTTGGCAAGGCTTTAGCCCTGCTTGCACACTCATGGGGACCAAGTCGCCAGCACCCCGTTGGTCAGGTTGAAGGTCTCCGCCGAGCAGAACGCCGCCGCATTGCGGTACCACACTTGGTAGCTCCGCGTGGCTCCGGCCGTGATGGCGCCGCGCACCGAGACGCTGGCATCCCCAGCACCTGGGTAGGTCGTGACCCCGCCCGCCGCCGTCTTGGTGCCGAGGCGAATCACCGTCCCCGCGGCACAGCGCAAACCGTCTCCGAAGACGGTGCCGGCGCCGGCTGCCGCCTGATTCGTGCCTTGGAAGTACAGGGCCGACACGGTGCTGGGCATGCCGCTCGCCGTGAGGCTGAAACTGTCGCCGGCGATGCGCGCCACGCCGCCCGCCGCCAGCAACGCACCCGCGCCAGTTGAGTTCGCGCAGCCACGGCCTGTAGCTCCCGCATTGCCGCACGGGCAGGCCGTGCCCGAACCATCGCCAAAGCAGAAGGCCGCATACCCGGTGCAAGCCACATCATCGATGCGCACATCATCGATGGCCGCTTCGATCACCGAGCCCGTGCCCGCATCGTCGGCGCGGAAACGCAAGCGCACCGTGGCCGAAGGCGTCACGAAATCCGCGACACGGAACTGGTGGAAGATCCAGCCGCCGTTCACTTCGGCGCCCGCGGGGCCCACCGTTTCAGCGTTGGCCCAGGTGGCGCCATCGTTGTTCGAGATGTCGACCGTGAACACGTCTGCGTTCGGACCAGCCCCCGCGCCGTTCGAGTACCAGCGCCAGTAGGACACCGAGGCATTCGGATTCGCCGCCAAGTTGAAGCGCGGCGACAAGAGGGTCGTGACTCCGCCATCGACATCGGCTGCGCCCACGGCGCCACCAATCGCGCCTTGGCCGGTCACAAAGCACTGCGTCCCGAGCGGGCTGTGATCGTCTTCAGGTTGTGCTGCGGTGCCGACCGGATCCACGCGCGTCCATTGTCCCGCGGTGGCCGTGTCACCCGTGACTCCCGCAGTCCAGCCGCTCGCTGTCTCGAAGCTGTCGCTCACCACAGTCAGCGCGCCATACGAAGACACCGCGGCGTCGACCATGTTCGGTGCGCCTTCGGGATAGAACCATGTCACGCCGTTTTGACTCTGCGCGGAGAGGTACCAGCGCACTTGCGTGCCGCAGTTCGTTGCAGGGAACGTCGCGTGCCACTGACCATTGGGTGCTTGCACCAACGGTTGGCTTTGGTATCCGGCACCTGTGTCGATGTAGATCGTCGCGCTGCCGGGGACGAGCTGTCCCGCACTGCTCTGGTTGATCGTGAAGGCCACGCGCTGACCTGCGGGCAGCACCGTCGTAGGACGCCCCGTCGGATACGCGAACGACACCGGCGGCGTGCCCACCCACCACACGAACAAGCC
>CAIKQM010000346.1 GCA_903829565.1 uncultured Planctomycetota bacterium | reverse complement strand
TTGGAACGCAGCGCCGCTTTGGAAGTGCGCGCCACGGATGCCAGTGGACGCGACCTGCAAGGAGCCTTGCGCGTGCGCGCTCCCTTGGCTGCGGATCCTGCGCGCGACTGGCGCGACCTCGGCGACTTGGATCCGGAGGCATTTGAGTGCGAGCGTCGCTGGAATGCGATGCAGGAGCTGAATGTGGGCCTGGCCGGGATCTTGAACCAAGGTCGCAACCGGGCAGTCGTCGCTGGCGTCGCGCGCGGGATCCCGCTGGTGGTCGAACTGCTCGACTCCAGCGGCAATGTGCGCACGTCGGCCACCACCAGCATCCCGAGCGATGCATGGACGCAAGCAGTGCACCTAGTGTGGGACGCGAACGGCTATCGCATTCGCGGTGTCGTGCGCGATGAAGCGGGAGCTGCCATCGCGGGTGCTGTGGTGGAGGTGGGACGCAGTCGTGCAGAGTTCATGACCACGGCAGTCAGTGATGCCGAAGGACGCTACGAGTTCCACACGCAGCCGGCGCTTCGTATCGACGAGTCCCTGTTTGTGTCGAAGCTCGGGTGGGCACCGGTGATGACGGCTGCACGCAGCTTTGGGCCGCATGACGAAGAGCAAGACTTCGTGCTGCAACGCTCGCGTCCCTTGCGCGTGCAGCTTGTCGATGCGCAGAACCGGGCAGTCAGCCACGCCTCGGTTCTGGCTCGATTCGCGGCTCCGCATGGTGAGCTGAGTCTGGTGCGTGAACTTGAGCCCGGTGTGCACCGCACCAGCGACGCGCCACGCGTACAAGGCACGGTGGAGGTACATCTGGCCGGTGTGACGCAGTCGTTTGCCTTGTCGGAAGCCGGAACCCGACTGCCTGTTGCGCTACCGAATCTGGGGGCGTTGCAGGTGACTGTGTCCCCTGCTTTGGGTAGCACGCTGCAACACCAAGAGGTCGAGATCCATGCGCAGGGCAGCACTCCGCTCCTTGTGTTGGATGCCCCCTGCAAACTGCGGGCGGATGGTTCCGCGGAACCGTTGCTGGTGCACCTACCAGCAGGCACTTGGACCGTATCCCTGCGGGCACGCAGCCACATGGGCGCTGCGTGGGTCACTCACGGACCGTCAAGTACTCTTGACATTCCGATCGGTGTCGACCTCGCCGTGCAGTTCCAATAGGAAACGCGAGCGCAAGGCTGGGTCCAGCACAGGACAACCGGTGGCGTCGCCGAACCAACGGCGGCGCCTACGCGCGACCATGCGGTACACGCGGTCACGCAGGCTGCGCGGCACGCAAAGAAAGAGGCCGAGTAGCGGCCATGGCCAGCGCAAGCGGCGCAGGATGCGCAAGGCGGCCGTACTTTCGATGTGCAGACCGGCTTCGTCCACCAGCACAGTGCTGTCCACTTCTTGCGCTAGGCCATGCTGCGCGAGCAGTTTGCGACCAGCAGATGATTCAAGTGCTGCAAAGTGATGCACGCCACGCGGATCGCGCTGCACCACAAAGCGCACGAAGCAGTGGCACAGTCCACAACTACCGTCGTAGAGCACCAGCGGCTTCATGCCAAGGTGTACGCAGTCAGGCGCAAAGACAACTCGTGCGCCACGGCCTCGGGAGGACGGGCTGCGTTCACGATGAGATGAGCGCACGCACGGTACGCGTGTTCGCGTTGCTGGTAGAGCCAACGCACTTCCTTCGCCATGGTCAGCGCCGTCAGCGCGGGGCGTTGGTGCGGATCGCGTTGGAGTCGCTGCACCAACACCTCCACGGGCGCATCGAGCCACACGACCAGCGCATGGCGCGCTAGCCACGCACGCGCCAAGGGCTGCACCACCAAGCCCCCACCTGTGGCCCAAATAGTCGCGCTCGAGTGTTGAGCTCTCTCTTGCAGATGCATCCACTCCCACTCGCGGAAGCGCGCTTCACCGGCACTACGCAACAAGTCACTCGTGCTCGTGGCCGCATGAGCCTGCGCCAAGGTGTGGTCGAGATCCTCCCAAGCGCAACCCAACTGCTGGGCCAAAGCAGCGGCTACGGTGGTCTTGCCACTGCCGCGCAGACCGACCAGAGCAACGCGCTGCAGCGTCATGCCTCCGACTCCAACTCAGCATGCAACTGCGCTTCCATGGCTGCACGCGGGGCCGGCACTCCTTGCTGCAACTCGAACTGGGCACAGGCTTGTTCGAGGAACCACCCGCGACCATCGCTGGTCGCGCAGCCTCGGGCACGCGCGGCGCGCAACAACGGTGTGTCCAAGGGTCGGTAGGTGGACGCCATCACATGCGGGGTGCCTGCGTACTGCTGTGGCGTGAGCGGTGCTTGCCCCTGCAGTGCCGCACTGGTGCAGTCGATCAGCAAGTCTGACTCAATCACGTCTTCGCTTGACCAAGCGCGCGCGCCCACCTCGGCCGCCAAAGCCTGCGCGTCCGCCGTGCGTCGCCCCCACACGCGCACAGGCTCGTGCAACTGCAAGCCTTGCAAAGCCCACAGCGCTGTACGCGCCGCACCACCTGTGCCGAGCACCGTGATGCGTGTGTGCTTGCCGAGCGGCCATCGACGCTGCACAGCGCGCTCTAGTCCGACACCATCCGTGTTGTGTGCCTGCCACACACCGTCAGTGCCTCGCACCCAAGTGTTCGCGGCGCCAGTCTGCGTCACTAGGTGGCTGCCCGCGGCAGCCAAGTGCGCCGCTTGCCGCTTCAACGGAGCTGTCAGCGCCAAACCAGACCATTGGGGCGCAAGTTGCTGCGCAAAGCTTGCCAAGTCAGCACAACGCACGGCCACATAGACCGCATCGATGCCAAGCTCACGCAGCCCGCGCGTGTGAACCTGCGGCGACACGCTGTGTGCGATCGGATCACCCAGCACGGCCAGCATGCGCGTCGCGGGTGTGCAACCAGCGCGTGGCCACGCCGCTCGCAG
>CAIKQM010000345.1 GCA_903829565.1 uncultured Planctomycetota bacterium | reverse complement strand
GCGGTCATGGCGTAGGTGCTCCGCCCATACGGACGAAGCGCGCGCGCCAGGTGGGACAGCTAGTCGGGAATTCCGTGCACACTGGTCGGGGCCAGTATCACTGGAAACTCCTTCCTCCGCACTTCGCCCCATCCCCGAGACTCCCACCCCATTCCCCATCAAGCCTCCCACCCCTCCCTTCCGACGAATTCCCCACCACCACCCCCTTCACCGCCCACATGCCCACCACCTCCACCACCTCGCACGACTCCGTCCTCTCCACACTCGACATTGACGCGCGACTGCTTGCCGCAGTCATCAGCGGCACAGTCGAAGGGCTCGCCATGACGGGGATCGTCCCTCCGCCCGTTGGGGCCAGCCGACTCGTCAGCACCACGCGACCGATTGCTGTCGTCGTGGGAATGGTGGGCAAGAGCAATGGTTCGCTGACTCTCTCGTTTGACGAGCGGACGATGTTGCACATTGCTGGGGCCTTGATGGGAGAGCCGCAGACGATGGTGAATGAGGAGAACCTCGATGCCATCGGAGAGATCGGCAACATGGTTGCAGGACGCGTCAAGGAGTCGCTCGTGGGCTGTGAATTCGAGATCACCAACATCTCGGTGCCCTCGATCATCATGGGCGCGAACTATGCGTTCTACTTCACCCGCGGATTCAACACGTGCAGTGTGGAGTTTGAAGTGCCTGGGATCGCTCAGGCCTATATGCGCGACCGCTTCTTCAATGCGACGATCTCGTTGCTCAAGAGCCGCTGACGCGGGTTTGCGAGACGAGATGCCTGCACTCGGGCTCGAGGATCTTCTCCCAAGCCAGTCGTAGTGCTTTCGGAGAGCCGGGCAGCAACACAACGACTTTGCCTCCAACCACACCGGCGCAGGCGCGTGACAGGATGGTGGCGGGCCCGATCTCGAGGTAGCTCAAGTATCGAAACAGCTCGCCAAAGCCGGGAATCTCACGCTCAAATCGAGGACGCAGAGCATCAGGGGTGGTGTCACGCGGCGCGATACCCGTGCCGCCCGTGTAGAGGATGAGGTCCACATCGCTACGCAGCAGCAATTCGTCCAAGACCGAAAGAATCTGTTGCGGCTCATCGCGCACCAGACGTGCCTCGCTGACGACATGGCCTGCGGCTAGACAGCGCTCGACCAAGTAGCGGCCACCAACATCTGATTCCGCCGTTCGCGTATCGCTGACAGTCACGATTGCGAAGCGCAGAGCTGTCGTGTTTGCTTGACGATGCGCCTCTACGCTCATGATCGGCGGCCCATTGCATCGAGAGCACGACGCAGCGCCTGTACGCGCTCGGTGTCCACAGGTGCGTCTAGGACTCCGTTGCGCTTGAGGGAGGATCCCACGATGGCACCGTGTGCATGCGCAAGGAGTGTGCTGGCGTTGGTGACTGACACGCCGGAGCCCAAGTACACAGGTGCTCCTCGCGCCCCCTCGGCTGCTTCACGAACGCACGCTGGGTCTGGTGCCTTACCCGTCGCCACACCGCTGACCACAACGGCATCGGCAAGTGAACGGCCCACCAGTTCTTCTGCTGCCTCAGCCAGCGTCTCGCGCGAGAGCGGTGTGGCGTGTTTGACATGCACATCCGCAAAGATCGCCGTACGCGGTGCTAGCTGGGCACGCGCCCGCAGCAGTTCGTAGGCCTCGCCCTCAATGATGCCCTGATCGGTAACTGCGGCTCCTGCTAGCACATTGACGCGCAGGAACTCTGCGCCCGTAGCCGCACAGATTCCGAGCGCCGAACGGGCGTCGTTGCGCAATACGTTGACACCTAACGGCAAGCTGACTTCCGAGCGCAACTCGTGAATCGCTACCGCCATGGCGGCTACGGTCTCGCTCGCGACCCGACCGCGTGCGAATGGTGCGTCCCCGAAGTTTTCCACGATGAGGGCATCCGCCCCACCAAGCGCATAGGCCTTTGCATCGGCTACCGCTTGGGCGAGGATCGAGGCGAGTGACAGGCTGTGCTTGGGGCTACCGGGCAGAGCGGGCAGGTGGACGACGCCCACTAGCGTGCGCCGTTCAGCGTGGAGAAAACTCAGCATGCTTCGAGCGTAGCGAATGCGAGCCTGTCATGGCCAAGGCAATGAGCTGTGATGGGCTTGGCCCGTGTGAGTGTGCACGATTACGCACCGGCAACCTCACGCCTAGGCACAGCCCGGACGGTTTCCCCTTACCTCGCGCCAAATCTTGTCGCTCGCGCCGCGCAGGGGCCTGCAGTTGGCAGCGCAGGCCCTGGCACTGCGCGCGCTTCGTAGAGCACTGTGGAGGCCCCTCGGCCGACGCCGAACCGGTCTGGGAGCCCCGTATCGCTCCGGTGAACAGTCACCGCCCCAAGGCCCGTCGTACCTAGACGTATCCTGAGCCCGCTTCGTCTCGGGGAAATGGCCAAACGGCGGATCTTGCCGGCGAGATCCTGCACACTCACCGGAGCCAATATCAAAAATGGCAGAGGCCCGCGCACTCCTCCAGCGAGCACACAGGCCTCCGTAGATGGAGCCAAAGGCGGGATTCGAACCCGCAACCCCCGCTTTACGAAAGCGGTGCACTACCGTTGTGCTACTTTGGCCTACAGGGTGACGTTGTCGTCCACATCGCACGAAACCTTGAGCAGGAATCGGCGCGAGTGACGGGTGGAAAAGTCTAGCGCCCGATGACGAAAAGTGAAGCCCCAAGCGGACTTGAACCATTTTCGGGGTCTGCGGATCCCGGTCCTGCCTCGAGGACCGGAGGCAGCCCAAAATGAGCCGGAGGCGGCCCTAGGGACCGCCTCCGGAGTGTTGTCTCCTACCTAGACGCTGGCTGGTGCGCAGCGCTGGGCTGGTCAGCCACCGATGGTGCTGAGGAGCTTGGCGCGTGCGCCTGCGTCGATGGCGAGGTTGCCAAAGGCGCGTGCGGCGGCGGCCTTGATCATCGGCGTAGCATCGCCGTTGACCACGCCTTGCAGGGCCGTCATGTCGTCGGCGCTGAGCTGGCCGCCCGTGCGGCTGAGGACGTCCGACAGAGCGCTGCCGGCGGTCACGCGAGCGTCTTCGCTGCGGGCCGAGTCGGCCAGCACCGCCATGAGCACGCTGGTGCACTGAGCGCAGCCACCGGCACCGAGCGCGTGCATCGCGGGGATCGCGATGGAATCAGCGCGCTTGGTAGCGGCGTGCAAGCCGGCGTAGGCACCCGAGATGTCGGACTTGCCCGCAACATGAGCGAGAGCCGCAGCTGCGCGAGCAGCCAGGGTCTCGGCCAGGGCGCGGTCGCCGGTCAACTCGCCAGCCAGAGCCTGCATCACAGAGCTCATGTCTTCGGCCGAACCCAAGGTGCCTTGGATGCGATCGCCGTAGGTGGCTGCCGTGCCATCAGCGTCGGCCGTGGCCACGATGATCGGCGTGTTGGCGAAGCGCTCGTTGGCGCGGATCTCGTCGATGACTTGAGCCGTCGTCAAATCCGACAGCGAGTCGGCCACGACAACCACATCCAACGCCGGTGCGCGGTGAACCATGCCGAGCGCCTTGGCGCCCGAGGTCCAACGGTTGGCGTGGACATTGTTCTTGGTCAACGCGCCGGCCACCGCAGCACCACGGCCTTCGTCACCGTCGATGACGAGAGCAATGCGCAACGACTCGCGACCCGTAGCCGCACCGAGCATCGCCACAACTTCGGCGTTGATCGTGCCACCCGAGCGGGAGGCGATCTGCGCCATGGCGACGGCTGCTTCCGAGGAGATGGCGCCGTCCGAGCACTTGAGTGCCGCGTTCAGGCCAGCCGTCGGAGCCTTGGCAACGCCGGCGAGCACGCGGCACAACGCCGCACCGCTCGTCGAGTCCATGGTGCTGACCGCATCAGCGAGAGCCGCATCGAGTGCGTCCACGCCCGCGGCGTTCACCGCGAGAATGCCGGCATCCGCCTTGGTCTTCCACTCGCCGCAGTCCACGCCCGCCGCCGTCATGGCGTCGCACTTGACCTGCAGACCGACGAAGCCACGCGCCACGCGCGCCAGAGCCGCCGTCGAGTTGGGATTGACCGAGAGAGCTTGCAAGGCCGCACGACGCGACACTTCCACGCCGTAGAGCGCGGTCGGAATCGGAGTCGCCACGAGGCGACCATCCCAACCCCAGACCGAGTCACCGGCTTCGCGCATCCACATGTTCACGCCGGCGAAGTAGCCGTCGGAAGCCTTGAGGAAGTTCGACTCGGCGTCACCGCTGGCCGACAACTTGGCCAACGACTCGCTCGCAGCGGCCTTGACGGTCTCGTCCGTGTCCAGCGCGCTGACCTTCTGCAACGCACCGACCGAGCGGGCGTCACCGAGGTTGCCGAGCACGAAGCACAGATTGCGGCGCAACACCGCATCGTCCGAGGCGAGAGCAGCGCACAGCGGCGCGCCCACTTCGGCGCCCATCTGCGACAACGCATGCATCGCCAACACGCGAGCCTCGTCGTCGCCGTCAGCGCCCAACGACGCGATCAGCGCGGGCACAGCGTATTCGCCGTGATCGGCCGACAACGCGCGCAGTGCTTTGCGACGCTCGAGCGCGTCCGTTTCACTTGACACTACTTTGGCGACCAACTCGCCAATGGCAGCGTCGTCCTTCTTGCGCTCGGCGCGGCCTTGGCGCGCGAGCTCAATCAGGCGCTTGGCGCCGAGTTCAAAGTCGCCACCCATGACGAGCATGTCGCGCCACACCACATAATCGGTGCTGCGCCACAGGTCATAGGCAGTCGCTTGGTCGGGGCTTTGGGCCAGAACCTTTTGGAGGGCCTTGAGAGCCTCGTCCTTCTTGCCGCGCTGCAACATCTCCACGGCCATCGCGAAGTCTTCCTTCACGTCGAAAGCAGCGTGGGCGGGGGCCGTCATCAGGGCCAGGGCGGCGAGGACGATCGTCCGGCGCAGTCCGGTCATCTGGGGATCCTCTTGAGGTGATGCGTCGTCGGGGTTGCCGACGGGTGTGCGCCGAGGTGGGGGGCACCTAGGTGCGATTTAGGGGGGCGTGCTGGGCACCGGTAGACGACGCGCGTCGACCAGAACCAGCTTGGGTAGGTCGGGGGATGATATCGGCAGGCGCACCGAGTTCAAGGTGTGGCCTGCCGGGATCCTCCACCGCGGCCCCTATTATCCCCCCCAGCCCGCTCGGCTACAGCCCAAAATGCGGAGCTGGGGCATACAACCCGAGCACCCCTCCACGGCGCGCCCCGGTGGCTCCCGGGTGCGTCGAGGGCAGCCCGGCCACATGGCGCGCTGCCAAGAGCGCAAACAGCAGCCCTTCGCGGGCGCGGGCGGTGGTGCCGACCTGTTCGGCCGCGCAGACAGCGCCACAGTGCCGTTCTAAAGCGCGCATCAGCGCGGGATTGAGAGCGCCGCCCCCCGCCACCACCAGTGGTCCCGGCCGCGCACCGCCAGGTTGTACGCCGCCGTACCGGGCAAGGGCCTCCCCCACCGTCAGAGCCACCAACTCGACCGCTGTGGCCAGCAGATCCGCCGGCGACAGGCTGTGACGCACAGGCTCGAGCAGCGACAGGACCCACGCACGCGAGAATGTGTCGCGGCCCGT
>CAIKQM010000344.1 GCA_903829565.1 uncultured Planctomycetota bacterium | reverse complement strand
GCTGCCAAGTCCAAGCGCGTGCCATAGAGATGCGCCAACAACACCGCACGAGGCCGCTCTGCCGGCACACCAACGGCCAGCAGTCTGGCTGCCTGCGCGCAGTCAGGCTCCAGAGTCTGCGGGTCCACATCAATCGGCACGGGCACAAGTCCATGCGCCTCGAGCACGCGCAGCATGTCGGGAATGGTCAGGGACGAGACCAACACACGCGTACCACGCGGCCAGGCGTGCGCCGTGAGGGCCAAATCAAGAGCACTGCGCACGGAAAGCGTCGCAAGCCATACCTCTCCACCTGCCATGGCCTCGAGATGGGCACGCGCACGCGCTTCGTCAGCCGTGACGCAAGCGCACAACGCAGTTCCCAGATCGGACCAAGCCAAGTCCAGCCGCTTGCGCGGGTGCATGCCTTCATCATCCACACTCTGGCTGCTTGCGGCAACTTGTTGCTTCCCGCGCGGCCACCCGTGACGCATCCTGAGTTCATGAGCGGGACAAGAGCCGTCTGGAACAGCACAGCGTTGCTGGTCTTAGGGCGTATCTATGGCTCGGCTTGTACCTTCTTGATTCTGTGGCGGTTGTCGCACGCGTTGGAGCCGGCCGAGTTCGGACGATTCACCTTCTGGATGGCCGTGTTCAGTGTTTTGGACACATGGGTGGACTTCGGCACAGGGCAAACCACGGTGGCGTGCACCGCAGCACAGCCTGCACGCTTGCCGGTGGTGTTGCGCGCAGCGCGCCAGTTGCGCCTCGCTCATGGCCTAGGCGGCTTCCTGATCCTGGGGCTCGCCGCATGGCTAGGAGGCGAACAAGGAGCCTTCTGGATCGCCTTGGCTGCGCTGTATCCGCTGACGCACGCGCTAGAGCTATCGACCGCAGCCAAGCGCAACGCGATCGACTATCGCGTGCACACGCTGACGCGGGCCTTGTCGAGCACGCTGTGGATCGTGGGCACCTCCGCGCTCTTGGCTTGGGGTGACGTGGATCCTACGCATCATCTCGTCGCCATCGCTCTCGGTAGCAGCATCGGCAACATCGTGCTGCATGCGGTCTTGCGTCGTGAGTTGCCCACCTCTGACGAGCGCACCTCTAGCTGGGAGCTGTGGCGCATGACCTTGCCCCTGGGGCTCGCGGCCTTGTTCCAGCAAGCGTACTTCTGGGTCGACAACCTCTTCGTGCGTGCGTGGTGTGGTGATGAGCTCTTGGGTGCGTACAACATCGGCATGCGCGTACTCTCGGTCGCGATCATGGTGGTGCTCTTCGCCACCGGAGCGGCTCTGCCTTGGTACACACGCGAACATGCACGCGGTGCATTGGCTGCCGCAGTCGAGCGCATGGCCTTGCCGTTGGTGACGCTGGCGGCCTGTGGTGCTGCTCTGTTGGCCCCATGGAGCGCGGAAGCACTCGGGATCTTTGGTGAGCATGCTCGCGCGGCAGCGGGAGCTCTTCCGTGGTTGCTGGCTGCCGTCGTCGCCATTCACTTGGGAGCCGCGTTGTTGACGGCGCTCATCGCCACGGGAGGTCGCAAGCAGCTGCTGTGGATCTCGGCGACAGCGCTCGGAATCAACCTAGCATTGAACTGGTGGTTAGTGCCTGCCTACGCGCTGGAGGGCGCAGCCGCTGCAACGCTGTGCACCGAAGCAGCGGTGGCGGGCATGGGCTGGATCGCGCTGGCACGCGCGGGCGCGGCTCCGCGCTTCGATCGGGCTCGTTGGCTCGCGGTGCCGGCCATCGCCGGCGTGAGTTGGTGGATGTCGCACCTTGCCCACAGCACATGGAGCGCAGCGTGAGAGTAGGACTCGACTACCGCTCGGCGCTTGTCAATCGCGAAGGCATCGGACGCACCACGCGTGAGTTGGCGCGCGCCCTATCGGGCTATGGACTTGAGGATGACTTGCGCCTGTACGCCTGGACTCTGCAACGCGCAGTCATGCCGCGCGCAGAGCTGGGCTTGCATGAGGACGTGCATCTTTCACGCGTGCGCTTTCCGTCGCGCTGGATCGAGCCCTTGTGTCGCTGGACGCGACGCGGTGTCGATGACTACTTGGGCGGTGTGGATGTGTTCCACCATTCGCAGCCTGTTCGTTTGCCGGTGCGGCAAGCGGCAGAGACCTGCATGGTGTACGACTGCATCTGGGCGCGCGATACGGGCTCCGTCAGCCGTGCAGCGGCGGATGCGATGGAGCAGGCCATCCGCAACCAGATTGCCCATGCGCGCTTGGTGTTCGCGCCCACCAAGACCGCGGCGCGCGACATCGAGAGCGTCTTGGGAGTGGACGCTGCGCGCATTCGCATCACGCCCTTGGGTTGCGACCATGTCCTGCGCCACTTGCCACATGAGCTGCGAGCGGCGAGCACTCCGTACATCCTGATCGTCTCGCGCGTGGATGGCCGCAAGAACCATGCAACCCTGCTGCGGGCGTTTGAACAGCTGGTAGCCGATGGCTTGCCGCAGCGCTTGATCATTGCCGGGCCTGATGGCCATGGAGCCGAGCACTTCGCCGCTCAGCTGGACCGATCCCCCGCTCGCGAGCGCGTGCTGCGTCTGCGCGATGTGCCGGACGCGGACCTGCCCGCTCTGTATGCGGGCGCTGCAGCGTTTGCGTTCCCGAGCCTCGATGAAGGCTTCGGGTTGCCGCCGCTGGAAGCCATGGCCTGTGGCGCGCCGGTAGTAGCTTCGGACATCGCTTGCTTGCGCGAAACCTTGGGCTCGGCAGCGGTGCTTGTACCGGCCCTGGACGCCGATGGGCTGGCTGATGCACTGCGTCAAATTCTCTTGCACCCCGAGTACGCCGACGAGCTGCGCGCACTCGGCCGTGCGCGGGCGCGAGGCTACACATGGCGCATGTGCGCTGGGGACATGCTGTCCGCGTGGCGCGAACTCAGTCCGTAGTCGAGCGGGCGCGGGCGCGGATTGCTGCTTCGTCGACTTGGTCGGCATCCCACAGAGTGCGGCCTTCCATGCCGCCAGCCACTGTGAGTGTCTGTCCGGACAAGTGACGCGACATCGCAGGTGAGGACAACCCCACACAGACGCGGGCCACATCCATCGCGCGTGCCAACTGACGCAGCGGCATCGTGCGCACCACACGCGACACCACTCCCGGCGTGTCCAAGGCTGCACGCGCCATGTGCGTGACCGTCCACCCCGGCTCGACGAGATTGACGCGACCATACGGGTCGAGCTCGACGATCTCGTTCTTCAGGCTCATCATCAAGCCATGCATGGCGGCCTTCGACGCCGCGTACTCTGCATGTCCCTTCTCACCGAAACGGCCCGCAGTGGAACCGATGAAGATGAGGCTGGCTCCATGACCATCAGCTCGCGGTCCGCTGCGTTCGAGAGCTGCGAAGAAGCCGCGCGCGCGCTTCGATCTCGACGATCTGCAAGAGCAGCGCAGCGGCGAGGAGGGCCGCCAGCAGTGGCACAAGCACGACGGCGGCTTCGCAAGATTGCT
>CAIKQM010000343.1 GCA_903829565.1 uncultured Planctomycetota bacterium | reverse complement strand
TCACTTTGGACGGCCTGTGGCCAATGCGCAGGTGCGCGTCGATGGCTGGGATCGCCGCACCGATGCCGAAGGTCATGTGCGCTTGACAGGCGCGCCGTTGGGCGACGCGTGGTGCGAAGTGCGTCATGGCGAACATGCACGGCTGGCGCGCGCTGTGCCTGTCAGCGCGAATCCTGAACAGGAGACCGAACTGGTGCTCGCACCGGGCGCGCAGATCGAAGTGCAAGTGCAGGCCCAGTTGGAGGAGAGCGACGAGCTGTACATCGCCGTCGCGCCCACTCTGGGCCGTTCTGGGCCTACAGAAACACAGTTGCAGGTCCCATGGTGGAGCTATGAACCGCTGCGTATGCACGCCGGGGAAACAGCGTGGATCCAGCAACTCCCGCCTGGGCGCTATGTCGTGGTGCCCTTTGTGAATGGTGTGCGCTACGCGCGCGGCAGTGTCTATGTAGATCTGCCTGCTGGACGCTTGCGCACGGCGCGCATCCAACTGGCGCGACCCGAAGTGACGCGCATTGCAGGCCCGGGCTGCGAGCCCGCACCCACCTTGGCGTGGCGTGCGCAAGATCGTTTGCGCAAGCATGCCGGTGACTTCGAACTGGAAGCCTTGGCCGCAGGTCGCCTCGGTCTGGCGGCCTCGCCGGGAATCGCAGGTGCCCTCAAAGGCGAGGCACGCGGCTCGTGGTTCGTGCCGCGCGATCTCTTGGATCGCGGTGCTGCTTGGGCGTGGACGCTATGCCGGGAACGCGGCAGCGAGATGCGCCTCTTGGGCCCATCGATGAGCGACTATGCGACCCTCGAACCCGGTGCGCTGGGCACGACAGTGGTCGAACTACCGGCGAGCTGCCGCGGCCTCCAAGTGCGCGTGTGCGTGGAGGGACTCGAAGCGCGCGTGGTGAGCGTGCCCAATGATGGCAGCGTAGACTTGGGACACTTGACGGGTCTGTACCGCGTGCACGTAAGTGGACGCACCCTCGAGCAACCGTTGAGCACCACGATCGCTGCCAGCAGCGCCTTCCGCTTTGCGCTGGGCGCGCAACGTTAGGTCAAACGGAACCCAACAGGCCCGCGTGACGCAAGTGCTCCAGCACCTTGCTCGTGGATTGCGCGATGCTCTCTTCGCCCGTCTTGACGGTGACCTCGGGCGCTAGCGGCGCTTCGTACGGATCGCTGATGCCGGTGAACACCGGAATCTCGCCCGCACGCGCCTTCTTGTAGAGGCCCTTCACATCACGCGCTTCGACGACTGCGAGCGGCGCATCAACAAAGACCTCGATGAACGGCGCCTGCGACTTGGCGCGCGCCTCGGCGCGGATGGCGCGGTACGGAGAGATGGCCGCAGTGATGGCGATGACACCGTGCTTGGCCAACAGGTTGGCGACAAAGGCGATGCGACGCACATTCGTGTCGCGGTCCTCCTTCGAGAAGCTCAAGCCTTTGCTCAGGTTCTCGCGCACTTCGTCGCCATCGAGCACTTCGACAGCCACACCTTGCGCGCGCAACTCACGGGCGACGGCCTCAGACAAGGTGCTTTTGCCCGCGCCCGACAGACCCGTGAACCACAAGATGCAGCCGTGCTGTTGCATACCGTCAGCGGATCTTGCCTTCGAGGAAGGGCACTTCGAAGCACTTCTCGTGCATGATCGGTCCGTGGCCAAAGTAGCCGCCTTCACCGAACAACTCGCCATGGTCGGCAGTCACGACGACCCACGTGTTCTTGGGCACCAGGTCCCACAACTCTTCAAAGACCTTGTCTAGGTAGCGCACGGTATCGACTTGGCGCTCTTTGAGCTGATCCAGCTTGTCTTGATCGAACCACTGCGGCGCATCCGCGGCAGCCAGCAGATTGCCGTGCTCGTCGATCTGCGTGTCAAGTTTTTTGAACACGCCGTTGACCCCGCTGATGCGCGGCCACATCGAGCTGTCTTCATCCGGCTTGGCGTACGGATAGTGCGTCTCGCCCACATTCATCAACCAGAACCCCGGCCGATCCGTGGGGAACTTCAGCGTGGGCAGCATCGAACGCATGTCGTTGTGCTTGTCCATCAACTGAAAGCTGTCGAAGTCGCGGTTCACACCCGTCTTCTGATTCAAGACCGGCAAAGACACGCGCGCGTGCGTTTCATAGCCCAGCGTGTTGCGCAAGAAGGTCGGCAACCACAACGAAGGCACCATCTTCCCGAACTCCACGCCCTTGGCACCCAAGCGCTTGTTGAAGTTGTAGAAGTCCTCCTTGTAGTACTCGGAGGCGTACACATTCGGCGGCGAGCTGTGCGGCAACAGGCCGGTCAGCAAGTTGTAGTGCGAAGGCCCAGTCCAGCTTGCGTAGCTCCAACGGCGCTCGACCGGACCGAGCTTCATGATCGTCTTGGGTGCCGCCTGCATGAACGAGTCATAGCGGCACGAATCGAGCGTGATGACGATGAAGTGGTTCTCGCCCTTGGGATCGGGACGCCCTGGCCCCAGCGGCAAACGCGGGCGAGGCGAGGGCGTCGGCGGCGGCGTTTTCTTGAGGAAGTCGAACAGTCCCATGGTCGTGTGTCCCGTGCTGGCACAAGCCTAACACGGAGCAGGACAACAGTTTCGGCACGAACGCTCCGATGCTGTAGTCTCAGGAGACCTATGAAGCTGACTCTGCATCTGCGCCGGTGCCTGTGCGCTTTGTGCCTGCCCCTCTTCGTGGTGGCTTGTGGTGGCGGTGACCCGCGTGCGTTGACGGACGCGGGTACTGCGGCCTTGAATGGCGGCGACGCGCCCAAGGCGCAGGCCCAATTCGAAGCCGCATTGACCGCCATGGGCGCGGACACCAAGCACCCGCAGTACTTGGAAGCCTCGATCGGGCGTGTGCAAGCCTTGGCGCGCATCGACGCGCCGCGTGCGGTGCGCGAGTTCCTCAACTTGGCCAAATCAGGGGCTGCGTTGAGCGACAACGACTTCTCGTTGGTCGCGTGGGAACTGATGCGCGCCAACGCCATGAAGGATGCCGTCGACTTGATGCACGAGGGACAACAGCTGTACCCCGGCTCGAAGACGATGGTCGAGCTCAAGGAACAAGTCATTGCCGAGACCAAGCGCAAGGGCGACAGCGGTGCGCTCAAGCAACTGCAAGGACTCGGCTACCTGTGAGGCGCACGCGACACGCAGCCACGCTCGCCTTGGCTGGGTCTCTGTTGGCCGCCTGCACGACCACCTCCATTACAGACGCGTCAGCCATCGAAGCCGTGCTGCACCGCCAGCAATCAGCTTGGAATCGCGGCGACATCGAGACCTTCATGGCCGAAGGCTATTGGCGCAGCGCCGAGCTGTCGTTCTATTCCGGAGGACGCGTGTCCAAAGGATTTGACAGCGTTCTGGCCGGCTACATCCGGCGCTACCGCGAAGGCGGGGCCGAGACGGGCCAACTGGAATTTTCCGAACTCGACATCGATGTGCTCAGCGCGGATGCCGCCGTGGTGCGGGGACGCTGGGATGTCGATTTCGCGGCCAAAACCGATGTGGGCGGTCTATTCACCCTCATCTTCCGCAAGACCGACGGTGCCTGGCGCATCGTGCACGACCACACGAGCTCTGACGAATGATCCACTCCACTCTGTTTGCGCTCCTGTTGGCAACTTCGTCGCTCAACCAAGAGAGCCGGCCTTTGCCGCCGAAGCCGATCGGCTTGACGCCGGCTACACCGGCCGCGCCGGTGGTCACCGCACCTAGCAACCAGAAGAGCAGACCTTCGTTTTCGCCCAGCTTTCTCAACCACTGGCACGGTGACACGCTGCCGGATGCACCTTTGGTGACGATGACAGGCGGCGAGACCACCTTTGCGGCGCTGGCTGGCAAGCCCACGCTGATTGCGCTGGTCAC
>CAIKQM010000342.1 GCA_903829565.1 uncultured Planctomycetota bacterium | reverse complement strand
TATGCGCCGGACCCAGAAAAAGTGCACGACGCCCACAGCATCTACTTCGAAATTTTGGGCGAGCAGGGGTTCGTCGGTCTGGCGCTCTTCCTCGCCTTCGCGTTTCTGGCGTTCATGGAAACCCAGCGCATCCGCAAGGCGACGCGCGACGACCCTGAAAAAGCCTGGGCCTTCGATTTGGCCACGGCCTTGCAAGCCAGTGCCAAGGGCTGTGTGCCCGGCCCGGTCGTGCGTCAATTGATGCCCGACAGCGGCGAGTGCGTGCTCGAGCTGTTTGTGAAGCCCGGTGGCGTCGTCGAGTTGCGCGTGCAGGATGGCAATGGCACACCGGTGGTCAAGCAGGAGATCCAGCACATGCTCCCTCTCAAGCCGGGCACGGATGAGGAGCAGTGGGGCGAGAGTGTGCACTCCGATGATGCGGGGCTTGCACGCATCGATGGTCTGTCGCCTGGCACGCACAAGTTCCGACTCGCGCCCGAGCGCGGGAATGTCTGGACTTGGGGCCGCGAAGGTCAGAGCCAGCCTGAAGAGCCGTGGTCTGAGGTGCGTGTGGAGGCGGGGCAAACCGCGAGCCTGACTCTGCGCGGCAAGCAGCGCGGTTCGCTATCGGGTTTGGTGCGCGAGGAGGGCCGACCTCTAGAGGACGCCGGTGTGCGCCTTGTGCCTCACGATCCGAACATGACGCAGGGCTGGGCTGGATGGGGCGGCGAGAACGATCCCTTGCTGGCGACCAGCGATGAGACCGGTCTCTATGCGTTTGAAAGTCTGCCGGTAGGCACCTATCGCTTGTTTGTGACGCACAAGACACGCCGCCATGCCAAGGAGTACTTGGTCGAGGTGCTGGGGCGCGGTGTGATCCAGAACATCGATCTGCTCGTGGCGCGCATCGAAGGCCGCGTGCTGGACGAAGACGGCGTGCCCCTGGTCGGCGTAGAGGTCAACCTCTGGCCCCAAGGCGAACGCATCGAAGTCGAGCCGCCCTACGACTTGGTCTACAGCGAGGATGAAAGCGGTAGC
This sequence comes from uncultured Planctomycetota bacterium, assembly GCA_903829565.1. Classification (GTDB taxonomy): domain Bacteria; phylum Planctomycetota; class UBA1135; order UBA1135; genus SXXH01. The sequence goes on along the minus strand of CAIKQM010000342.1, from coordinate 3,191 downwards.
AGTGACGTCGATTGGAAAGCGTCACCGGCCGCAACCACGCGCACCGATGCGACGGGCATGTATGCGATGCGCGGCGTGCTCACAGAGGTGCCGCTGATCGTGCAAGTGCAGGGTCCATGGACCGAAGAGGTGCAGACTCCGGCCTTCACCTTGTTGGACGGCGAAGTGCGGCATGGCTTGGATGTGCGCTTGCGCAAAGCGGGTCGATTGCAATGCAGTTCGGCGGTCACGTTTGACGACTCGCATTGGATGCATGTGGAAATGGCGCGCACCGATGCGAATGGCGCGCGCCTCGCGCGCGAGTTCACGCTGAGCCGCTGGAACACCTCCGAGCAATTGCGTGGCCTTCTGCCTGGCGAATGGAAGGTCAAGACGACCATCATGGGCCCGCAAGGCCCCGCGGCACAGCCGCGTGAGTCCACGCTGGTCATCGAAGTAGGCCGCACACTAACGACTCGTTTGGAATAGGACGCAACGCGCACAGCATGAGTGGTTACGACGCGGTGTTGATCGACTTGGATGGCACGTTGATCGAAGGAGCCGAGGGCTTGCGCTCGGAGAATGTGGCGGCGCTGCGTGCTGCGGAAGCGCGTGGCAAAAAGGTCATGATTGCGACGGGGCGTTCGACCGCTTCCGCGCGTCCCGTGTTGGAACAGTTGGAGCTGAGCACTCCCGCTGTGGTCTTCAACGGTGCGGCGGTGTGGTGCCCCAAGCGCACGCGCTTGATCGAAGAGCGCATCCTGTCGTCGCGCACGTTGGAGCGTTCGTTGGCCTTTGCAGCCGAACATGACTTGCTCACGATCCTGATGGCCAGCGAGCGCAAGTGGGCCTCGCCTCCGCGTGATCCGGCGGAAGCTCGCGCGTTGCAAGGCTTGCGCGGACTGGAGGTCGTGCCGCGCGAGCTGCTGGCCGCGCAAGAGTTCATCGTGCGCGTGACCATGTTCTCGGCCACGCACTCGGCCTCGGTGGCATTGATGGAAGCCGCCGAAGCCCACATTCGTCAACCGGTCTACACCACGCACTTTCCGCTGTCGGTGCTGCACGCCCACCGCGAAAGTCCGATGTCGGTCATCGACATCCATCCGCCTTGTCGCGGCAAGGCCGAGGGCTTGCGCGTGCTGCGCGATCTCTACGGGATCGAGCCCGAGCGTGTCGTCGCGATTGGTGATGCAACCAACGACTTGCCCATGTTTGCTGCTGCTGGCCTGGCGTTGGCCACGGAAGACGGCATGGACGAAGCGAAAGCAGCCGCGCACCACATCATCGGACCGGGCGGCAGCACCGCCATCGCTCGCGCGATCGAGCAGTACTTGGCGTAAGCGCTACTTGGACTCAGGCGTCTTCTTCGATTCAGAAGCCTTCGGCGCTTCTGTCGGCGTGTCCTTGTCCTTCTTCGCATCGCTCTTGTAGCTGTCCGAGCGATAGTCCGTGAGGTAGAAGCCCTCACCTTTGAACAAGAAGCCCGCACCCGAGCCAATCTTGCGCTCGAGCCCGTTCTTGCCGCACTTGGGGCACTTCTTCTTCGCTGCCTCGCTCATCGAGTGGAAGATCTCCAACTCGTGGCCGCACTTCGTGCAAGCGTAGTCGTAAGTCGGCATCAGGCACTCTCGCTCGGTACAGCGGCAACCTTGACTTGCGCCGGCCGCAAGACGCCTTGCGTCGAGGTCCAGCCGCGGCGCAGCACTACAAGGATCGTGCCCTCGGGCTTATCGCTGGTCTCCACGCGCTCCACAGCCTCGTGCTGAGCGGGATCGAACACACCTTGGGCCGCGATGGGCTTCACACCTTCGCGTTCGAGCGCTTGCAGCAGCACGCCGCGCGTCATCTCCACGCCTGCCAACAGCCCCTTGGCATCCGCGCTCGTGCACGGGCTGGCACAGGCCATGTCGAGGTAGTCGAGCACCAACAGCAGCTCGCTGTAGAAGCCCTTCTTCGAACGATGCACCGCGGCGTCAATGTCGCTTTGCACGCGCCGACGCAGGTTCTGGTAGTCCGCTTGCGCGCGTTGCCAGTTGCGCAAGTACTCATCCCGTTGCGCGGCGAGTTGCTCCGCGGAACCGTCGATGACCGCAGCCACTTGCGGCTCCGCCGGTTCCGCTTGCGATTGGTCTTGTGTGCCTTCGTTCTCTTGCATGTGCGCCACTCAGAGCATGTTGCGGATCTTGTCGAAGAACGAAGTACCGCCCGAGCTCTTCTTCTCGATCTCGGCGTACTCCTTGAGCAGGTCCTTCTGGCGATCCGTGAGTTTGGTCGGAATCTCGACATCCACGCGCACATGCAAATCGCCGCGCCCGCGGCCTTCGATGTGCGGTAGGCCTTCGCCTTTGAGGCGAATCATCTTGCCAGCAGGCGTGCCTGCTGGAATGGACAACGATGTCTTGCCGCGCAGCGTGGGGATCTCCACCTTGTCGCCCAACACCAGTTGCGTGTAGGCAAACGGCAAGGCACAGATCAGGTCCGCGCCTTCGCGCTGGAAGCTCTTGTGCTCGACCTCGCGCACGACCACGTACAGATCGCCGCGCGGAGCATTCGACTCACCGGCATCGCCTTGGCTTTCGACGCGCAGCGTCATGCCATCTTCGACACCCGCAGGGATCGGAATCTCGATGTCCGCCTTGTCGTCGATCTTGCCTGCGCCCCTGCAGGTGCCGCACGGGGACTCGATGGTCTGTCCCGCACCGCGGCACGAAGGGCAGGGGGCTGCCATCGTGAAGAAGCCCTGGTTGCGGTGCACTTGTCCGCGGCCACCGCAGGTCTTGCACGGCGTAGGTCCAGTGCCGGGCTTGCAGCCCGAACCTTTGCAGGGTGTACAGTTCTCTTTACGCTTGAGCGAGATGGTGCGCTTGACACCTTTGTCGATCTCTTCCAGCGTCAATTCGACTTGGATCTTGAGGCTGCGTCCTTGGCGCGGACCGCTGCGACGCCGGCCTCCGCCGCCGAAGATGTCGCCGAAGATCGAACCACCAAAGGCCTCGAAGATGTCTTCGATGTTGGTGAACTGCGGCCCGGCATACTCGCCACCTTGGCTGAAGGCCTGGTGACCAAACTGGTCATAGCGCTTCTTCTGCGCTTCATCCGACAGCACGCCGTAGGCCTCGGCTGCTTCCTTGAACTTCTCTTCGGCAGCCTTGTCACCCGGATTCTTGTCCGGGTGGTGCTGCATGGCCAACTTGCGGTAGGCGCGCTTGATC
>CAIKQM010000341.1 GCA_903829565.1 uncultured Planctomycetota bacterium | reverse complement strand
GTGGCCCGCGCGACGACTATCGCCGTGACGAGCCCCGTCGCGATGAACCCCGTCGTGATGATCGTGGTCCGCGCGATGAGTACCGCCGCGACGAACCGCGTCGTGAGGAGCCGCGTCGTGACGAGCGTGCTCGCGATGATCGTGGCCCCCGCGATGACTATCGTCGCGACGAACCGCGCCGTGATCGCCCGCGCGATGATCGTGGTCCGCGCGATGAGTACCGTCGCGACGAACCGCGCCGTGATGAGCCTCGTCGTGACGAACCGCGTCGTGATCGTCCCGCACGCGCCGAGCGTAGCTGGGGCGACGAGCCCCGTCGTGACGAACCCCGTCGTGATGAACCGCGCCGCGACGAACCCCGTCGTGAGGAACCGCGTCGTGACGAACCCCGTCGCGACCGCCGTGACGAGCGTCCCGCTCGTGAGGATGGTGGCGGCTTCGGCATGGGCCTCGACGAAGAGCGTTCGGCTCCGCCGCCGGCTCGCCCGATGGCGCCTGCCCGTCCGGTCCCGCCGCCCGCAGCAGCTCCGGCTCGCCCCGCGCCCCGTCCGGCTGCTTCTGAGTCCAGTGACGACTTCGGTCTAGGCATCGACTGAGACCGCCACGCGGCTCGAACTATGTCTTCTGCGCGCCCGTCGCTAGCTTGCCCCTCCACTTGGGTGCAGGAACGCGATGGGCGCACTCGTTTTGCGTGTGAGCCCGCGGAACGCGAGGTCTTGGCGCAACTCGGTTTCAGTTTGCGAGGCACGCCGCGCTACAGCGCTAGCGGCTTGATGGGGCGAGCGCCGTTGTTGGCGTTGGATGAGCACCGCCTTGTGCGACGCTTTCGCCACGGCGGTTTGTTGCGCGGTGTGCGCGGCGAGCGCTACTTCGATGCGGAGCGTCCCTTCCGCGAAGCAGCTTTGGCCGAGGAACTGCAACGCCGTGGCGTGCCGACTGCGCGCGTGCTGGCGGCGCGCGCCCAAGCCTTGCGCTTCGGTGGCTGGCGTTTGGAGCTCGTCGTGCGTCGTATTCCAGAGGCGCGTGACTTAGGCGTACTCATGGAGAACGCTCGGGCGCGCGGTGAACGGCTGCCGGGTGTCTTGTTGCGCGCTGTCGGCGCTCTGGTGCGACGCATGCATGACCAGGGCTTCTTGCATGCGGACTTGCAACCGAACAACTTGCTCGTGGTCGGCGAGCCCTCAAGCGCACAGTTGGTCGTGTTGGATTTGGATGGCTCGGCCTTTCACACCGCCTTGAGTCTGGAACAGCGCGCGGCCAATCTTGCGCGCTTCGTGCGCTTCATCACGCGGCGTGAAGCGCGCGATGGCCTCAGTTTGACGCGCACCGATTGGCAACGCCTGTTGGCCGGGTATGAGCCCGATGCGCACGCGCGCGCAGCCTTGCGGCCGCTGGTGCGCGCGAACGTGCGGCGCACGCAATGGTGGCACCGCTTGGGGTGGGCACTGGAAGCACTGCGCGGCGAAAAGCGCCGCTAGACCAGCGACCTGTCAAGGCAAATGGACACGGGGATAGACCGGTCCTTCCGGTGAAATCACCGCTGCGATAAGCGCCTCGGAACGGCGCCGGTGGCGATCGCGCAGAGCCGATGACACGAGTGCTTTGTTCTCCCGGTCCAACTGGCGACGCAGTGCGCGCTCGGCTTCCTTGGCCGGTTTGGGGCGGTCAGCCGAACGCAAGCACATGGCATGCGTGCCCACGATCACCACACGGTCGTTCCATTCGGCACCATGGCGTTCCATGCTGTGGATGGCACGCTCGCTGGTCTCGAGTGCCTGGGCGTGATTGCCCGAAGCGTGCTCAATGCGCGCGCGCAAAGCGATGGCCAGTTGAGCCACGCGCGCCAGCCCCAGATCGGCGGCCATTTGCTCGGCGGACTCTATGGTCAAGAGGGCTTCGGGATCATCGGCCTCCCACAACAAGATGCCGAGGAACAGAGTCGACAGTGCTTCGCCGCGTCGGTCCTCGATTTCACGAGCTAAGAGTTGCGCCTCGCGCAACAGTGCTTGTGCTTCCTCGGGGCGATCAATGTCGAGCATGAGCCAGCCCAAGCGCGCGGTCGTTTCGCACAAGAGCCGGCGTTCGCCTGCAGCGCGCGCCAGGTCAAGTGCCTGACGGGCTGCGGCCAGAGCACGCGCAATGTCGCCTGCGCTCTTGTACACGCGTGAACGCACCAAGTGCGCACCTGCCAAGGCACCAGGCAAGGACCAGGTGGTGTCCGAGCGCAGCAAGCGCAGCGCTTCCTCGGTCTGTTCGAGCGAGGCTTCCAAACGGTCTTCCAGCACGCCCACCGTAGCCAGTTGGAGCAGCGCGAGGGCTCGCTGTGGTGCTACGACGGCGCGATCGCGTGCTCGTTCGGCCAAGCCACGCGCATCGACCAAGTTGCCTACATGACTTTGCACAGCCGACAAGCGGCGCAGGGCTTCACTGTGCTCCAGCTGTGCTCCGGCGCGCTCCAACAGGTCTACGGCGTTCTTGTACAGGCCGCGTGCCAGCCCGTATTGGCCTGTGGCCACCGCATAGCGACCATGCAGCAAGTAGACACGGCCCGCTGACTCAGGATCGGCACTTGGGTCGATGTCCAGCTGGGCTAGTTTCTCCAACAATTCGCGCTGGTCTTCGCGCGTGCCCAGACGATCCGCAGCATCGGCGGCGGCTTCGAGCAAACGAATGCGAAGCTTGTCACCTGTACTTGACGGCGTGCTGCTCTCGCTGCGTTGCACGGCATCGACAGCTTCCAAACCCCAGCGCGCAAGCGGTGCCACGCGCTGCGGTTGGCCGCTGCGCAGCAACTGCGCAACGAGAGAGGGGAGCTCGTCCAATAGCTCTACATGCGCACCGGCTGAGCGCAGGTGAAAGGCGCGTTGGTACGAGCCCTCGATGGTGTTGCTCTCGGCCTGCAACGCAGCAGCGGCAGCTGCATGCAACCGCTCGCGCTGTTCCTTGGAAAGGGTGCGGTACAACGCTTCGCGCAAGGCCGGACGGGAGAAGCGGTAGCGTGCACCGCTCACCACCAACCAACCCAAGCGCACGAAGCGCGCTAAGAGTTGATCCAGATCCGCGCGTGCTGTGCCGGGAAAACAAGCTAGGAGGAACTCGACTTCCATGCGCCCCCCGACGACGGCGAGTCGACGCAGCCACGCGCGATCGAGCGCCGGCAGGGCTTTGTAGCTGTCTTCGATGGCTTTGCGCAGCGACTTGGGCAAGGGCAACGCTTCGGGAGCGATCGCCAGCTCCAAACCGCCGCCATCGGGATGCGGCCGTGCTTCTGCGCGCGACACCAATCCGCGCAACAGTTCGACGATAAGGCCGGGATTGCCGCGGCTGCGCTGCCAGAGCGTGTAGGCCAGTCGCAAGCGCGGAGCACCATGGTGAAAGAGACGCTTCACCATCAACAACACATCGTCTTCGGACAGCGGCGCAAGCTCGAGTGTGGTGGTGGGCAACTGGGCGGCCAAGCGAGCAATGGGGCCTTCGCCGGGGGCGCGGTCGTGGGCATCGCCGTCTCCACGCAACCCGAGCAACAACAAGGCCCGTGCTTCCGGTGCCTCGCGGGCCCACAAGCGCAGCGTTTCCAGCGTGTCGTCATCCGCCTTGTGCGCATCATCAAGGTGGATGCAGACACTGCGCGCACGCGACAATGCTGTGAGCCACGCAGCCAAAGCCACCGGTGCGGCCATGGCGGATGCTTCCGAGCTGTCGACCTCTTCGCTGGCCAGCAGTGCAAGCAAGGTTTGCGTCACGCGCGGTGGCACGAGGTGATCGAGTTCCTCGCGCTCGCGTACCGTGGGACGCGCACCGCTCGGCAGCCGCAGGAAGCGCTCGAGCAAGCGCAACATCGGTTGTCCCGCCCGGACTTCCTCGGCTTCACGACAGCGTGCGTACAAGTAGAGCGGGGGATCCATGCGCGTGCGCAGGCGCGCGATGAACTCGCTGACCAAGCGCGACTTGCCCATGCCTGCGCCGCCGAGAATCAGGGCCAAACGCAAGCCATCTGAGGTGGCGGTCCAGGCTTCTTCCAAGCGCTCTAGCATCGTCTCGCGGCCGACGAGCGGCACGAGTGCGCGTGACTCAGCCTCGGCTGAGGCACTGCGGCCTGCGGCTTGAGTGAAGTCGAGAGTGCTCCGCCACCAAGTTCCCGTTTCGCCTTCGGTGTAGCGTTGGGCCAGTTCACTCGCAGATGGCCTGCGCTCTGCTTCACGCGCCAACGCTTCGGAGAGGACGCGATCAAAGAACGGCGAGATGTGCGGCACAAGGCGCGAGGGCGGCGGACAGCGTGCGGCCACAATCGCAGCCAACACACGATCGGCACTGGGCTTCTCGATGGCTGCACGGGCGACAGCACCACTGGAACCCAAGCTGTCGAAGAGCGGATCACGCATGTCCGAACGACTGGACACTTGCGTTGCCGCTGCCCGCACGAAGGGGTGCACTCCGGTCGCCAGTTCATAGCCCACTACCGCGAGAGCGAACACATCGCTTGCAGCGTCACCGGCCGAACCACGGGCCATCTCGGGCGCAAGGTAGGCAATGGAACCAGGTCTGCGATCCTGCGCCGGTTGATCGGTGCGGCGTGCGAAGCCCAGATCCAACAGCACCGCTTGACCCTCTTCGTCCAAGCGGATGTTCTCGGGCTTGATGTCGCCGTGCATCCAATGTGCGGCGTGCAAGGCGGCAAGACCCTCGTAGGCGCGCCGCAAGATGGCACGCACGCGTGGCTCGGCGAGCGCGCCCTGCGCCTCTTCGAGCAGAGTGCGCAGCGTCGGGCCACCGACCCATTGCATCGCCAACCAGCGGCCCTCGGGACCATCGCCCGTGGCGTAGACCCGCACGACCGCGGGATGTCGCACGGCCATACCCGCACGGACTTCGTTGTCCACCTGCCGGAGCAGCTCCGCGTGCTCGTGCAAGTGCGGATGGATCAACTTTACGGCGAGTTGCGTACCCGCCGGGCAATCAGGCAGGTCGCGTAACAGCACGGCCTGCCAGACGCGGCCACTGGCTCCGCTGCCCACCTCGCGCACGAGGCGAAACGGT
>CAIKQM010000340.1 GCA_903829565.1 uncultured Planctomycetota bacterium | reverse complement strand
TGGTTGGGGCCAGCGCCTTGCGGCGGTGCCTGTTGGGCATGCGCAGCAGAGGCGAGCTTCTGAGCCTCGGCCTGGAAGGCAGTCATGGCCGCATCAAGGGCAGCCAGATCCTCGCCGGCCATGGCCGTGCGGACCGCATCGCGTGCCGACTCGATAGCCTTGACATCCGCTTCCGCGAGCTTCGCACGGTGCTCGGCCAACTGCTTCTCGACCTCGTAGACCGTGCTGTCGGCGACGTTGCGCTTGTCGACGAACTCACGGCGCTGCTTGTCGGCATCCGCGTGCGCTTCCGCGTCGCGACGCATGCGCTCGACTTCGTCCTTAGACAGACCCGACGAGCTTTCGATGCGGATCTTCTGCTCCTTGCCCGTGCCCTTGTCGGTGGCACGCACATTGAGGATGCCGTTGGCATCGATGTCGAAGGCGACTTCGATTTGCGGCATGCCGCGCGGCGCGGACTTGATGCCGTCGAGGTGGAACTTGCCCAGCGTGCGGTTGTCGCGTGCGAACTCGCGCTCGCCTTGCAGCACGTGGATCTCGACCGACGGCTGGTTGTCCGAAGCGGTCGAGAAGACCTGCGACTTGGAAGTCGGGATGGTCGTGTTGCGCTCGATGAGCTAGGTCATCACGCCACCGAGCGTCTCGATGCCGAGCGACAGCGGAGTGACGTCAAGCAGCACCACATCCTTGACCTCGCCAGCGAGCACAGCGCCTTGGATGGCGGCGCCCAACGCCACCACCTCGTCAGGATTGACGCTCTTGTTCGGGTCCTTGCCGAAGACCTTCTTGGCCACGGCTTGCACAGCGGGCACGCGCGTCGAACCGCCGACGAGCACAATCTCGTCAATCTGCGACGCTTGCAGCCCCGCGTCCTTGAGCGCCTTGACGCACGGATCTTCCGCGCGACGCACCAAGGGCTCGATCAAGCGCTCAAACTGTGCACGCGACACCGTGGCCTGATAGTGCTTGGGACCACTCTGGTCCATCGACAAGAACGGCAAGTTGATGTCCGTCTGTTGCACCGACGACAAGTCGATCTTGGCCTTCTCAGCAGCCTCCTTGAGGCGCTGCATGGCCATGGGATCTTGGCGCACATTGATGCCCGTTTGCTTCTTGAACTCGTCGGCGATCCACGTCATCAAGGCTTGGTCGAAGTCGTCGCCGCCGAGGTGCGTGTCGCCGTTCGTCGCGAGCACTTCGAAGACACCGTCACCGATGTCGAGGATCGAGATGTCAAACGTGCCGCCACCAAAGTCGAACACGGCAACCTTGCCCGACTTCTTCTTGTCGAGACCGAAGGCCAGCGCCGAGGCGGTCGGCTCGTTGATGATGCGCTCGACGGTCAAGCCCGCGATCGTGCCCGCATCCTTGGTCGCTTGACGCTGGCTGTCGTTGAAGTACGCCGGCACCGTGATCACGGCACGCGACACCTTCTCACCCAAGTACGCTTCGGCCGCCTCTTTGAGGTACGCCAACACTTGCGCGCTGATCTCGGGCGGCGTGAACTTCTTGCCGTCGATGTCGACCTTCACCAACTCATCGGGACCACCGATGATCTTGTAGGCGACCTTGGTCTCTTCGCCGGTCACTTCGTGGTGACGGCGGCCCATGAAGCGCTTGATCGAAGCGATCGTCTTCGTGGGGTTGGTCACGGCCTGGCGCTTGGCCGGCGCGCCGACGAGGCGCGAACCATCGGTCTGGAACGCGACGACCGACGGCGTAGTGCGACCGCCCTCCGCGTTCTGGATGACGACGGGAGACCCGCCTTCCATCACGCAGACGCAGGAGTTGGTCGTACCCAAATCGATGCCGATGATCTTGCCTTGTTGAGTCATGGTGCCGACCAAGAATCAAAGTGCGTGCCAGCAGGTGCGAAATCCGCTAAGTGCTTTCAGCTCATACACTTAGAGTG
>CAIKQM010000339.1 GCA_903829565.1 uncultured Planctomycetota bacterium | reverse complement strand
CACGACGGGTTCCTCGTGCTGAAGCGTTTGGATGTCAAATTTCCCATGCACCACGAGCGCCAGGCTGCCGGCGATTTGATGGTCGAAATGGGCTTGTCCTTGAAGGATGACGACAACGGGTTCTTCGGCCTCTTTGAAACGGTGGATGAGGCGCAGGAGATCCTTGAGTACGCGATCCTGAACGCGCCTTGGGCGCGGCGCTGTGATGCGGCCTATGCCGCCCTGTGCGCCATCTATCGCAAAGAACGGCGTTTCGATTTGGCGATCGAACGAGCCGGGCAGCTGGTGGTCAATCACCCGGAGTCGGAGCTGCGCGCGCAACATCAGTTGTTGATTCCGCAGCTGCGGCTCGAGAGCTTGCTGAGCCCCGAGTACGACCGTCAGGCGCTGACGCAAGCGCGCACGGAGCTGATCGACTGGCTGCAGACCTTCCCCACCAATGAATTGGGCACGCAGGCGCGCGCCGATTTGGTGGATTGCTTGGTGCGCCTGTACGAAAGCGACCTGTTGATTTCGAAGTTCTACGCGCGCGTCGACAGCCCGTGGGGTGCGCGCTTCCATGCGCAACGAGCGATCGAAGAGGCGCGTGAAGCGCGCGATGACGCGCGAGTCGCCGCGGCGCAACAATGGCTGGAGCGCTTGCCGCCGGTTCCGAGCGATCTGCCGTTGCCCACACCCGCGGACGCCGCGGCGCAGGGTACGCCATGAGCAACAACACGAGGTGGATCGCGCTGTGTGTTTGGGGGGCGTTGTGCTGGTCCCTGGCCGGTTGCGGCTACAAGGCTGGCTTGCCTGTGGCGGACGAGTACTCCTCCATCGGCGTCGAGATTTTCGGCAATGATTCCTATGAGCGCGATTTGGAGCGGGCTGTGCACGCCGAGCTGACACGCGCTGTGCGCGATGTGTGCAATGTGCCGATCGATGCGCCGGCAACGGCGCAGGTCATCGTGCGCGGGACCATTCTCGATTACCAACGGCGCGGCGGCGTGCGCACGCGCGACAACGCTCTGTTGGAAACAGGTTTGACCATCACGGTCGAAGCCACGCTGATTGATCAGCGCTCGCGGCGTCCCATCGGTCCGGCGGAGACGGCCAGCGGCTCGGTGGGCTATATGGTCGACGAGCAAGACGGCGAGCGCACGGCGCGCGACCGGGCCTTGCGCAAGTTGTGCGATGAGCTGGTGCTGCGCCTGTTCGCCCCGCAACGCGAAATCTGAGCGCCGGATGTAGGCACGGTCGGTAGGTAGCCCGAAATCGGGTTCGATTCGTGTTTTTTGAGCGCTCTGGGGGTCGAACCAGAGCCGTGCGGTCTTATTCTCTGGCGAATCTGCCAGAGGCGGTCCATAGGGTATGTGGACTTAGCCCCCGACAGCCGATACTCCCTACCTATGGCCGACCCCAAGAAACCCGTCGACGACAAGAACAAGAAGTCCCGCTCGTTCGGGTCCTTTGCTCTGTTCCTGCTCGTGCTTGTTGCCATCTCCTTGTTGTGGGGAGGTCAGCGCTACCAACCGCGCATCGAACTGACGCAGGATCAGTACGAGTGGTACCTCTACAGCGGTGAGGTGGACTCGCAGGAGTTCCGCGGGACGAACACCATCGAGGGCACGCTCGAGGACGGGCGCTTGTTCAGCGCCAGCTTCGCGAGCCTGGCCAACAAGGAAGCGGAGTTCCGTGCGGTCAAGGCCGGGCAAGGTGCGCGCACCATTGACCCGGTGCACTTTGAGCAAGCCGTCCGCGAGGGCTGGTACCAAGTCGCCAGCGCGCGCCACCTGATCGCCATGGGCGAGCTGGTGGAAGAACCCGCCAAGGCAGCCGAACCGAGCACCGCCAACAACGGGGAGGCCAAAGCACCCGAAGCGCGGGCCATGGTCACCAAGCCGAGCCAGACCGAGCGCTTGTTGGTGCAAGTGACGGCGCGCCCGAAGAGCAGCTGGACGGCGGCGACGGAAGCGCCCTTCCCTCTGCCGGAAACGTCGCAGTCGTTCTGGGTCGAGCTGAAGGAGAAGTCCGACTTGGCCGGCGCGCTGGCGTTGTTGCGCCAGAGCAACGCGCCCGTGGAGACCAAGAGCTTCGACATCACCAAGAACAAGGGTTCGACGTGGAAGGAGTCGAGCTCGCTGTTGACCAACGTGCTGCTCATCTGGGGCCCGTGGTTGTTGATCTTTGTGGTGTTCCTGTACTTCATGCGCCAGATGCGCAACCAAGGTGGCGCCGGCGGTGTCATGAATTTTGGACGCTCGCGTGCGCAGCTCTACAACAAGGAGAGCAACACCAATGTGACCTTTGACGATGTGGCCGGCGCTGACGAAGCTAAGGACGAGGTCAAGGAGATCGTCGAGTTCCTCAAGAACCCCGGGCGCTTCACGCGCATCGGTGGACGCATTCCGCGCGGCGTGTTGCTGGTGGGCCAACCCGGTTGCGGCAAGACGCTGCTGGCCAAGGCGATCGCCGGCGAGGCCGAGGTGCCCTTCTTCTCGATCAGCGGTTCGGACTTTGTCGAGATGTTCGTGGGCGTGGGTGCTTCGCGCGTGCGCGACTTGTTCAAGCAAGCCCGCGAGAGCAGCCCGTGCATCATCTTCCTCGATGAAATCGACGCGGTCGGCCGTCGTCGCGGCTCCGGCATGGGCGGCGGCAATGATGAACGCGAGCAAACCCTCAACGCCATCCTGGTCGAGATGGACGGCTTCGGCACCGATGAAGGCATCATCGTGATCGCCGCGACCAACCGACCGGATGTGCTGGACCCGGCGTTGCTGCGTCCGGGACGCTTTGACCGCGAAGTGACGATTGAGCTGCCGGACCTCAAGGGTCGCGAGCAGATCCTCAAGGTGCACCTCAAGAAGGTCAAGGTCGGTGGCGATGTCGATGTGGCCACGCTGGCGCGTTCGACCCCGGGCTATTCGGGTGCGGACCTGGCGGCCATCATCAACGAGGCGGCCATCATGGCGGCCTTGGCCAAGAAGGAAGAGGTGTCGATGGAGCACCTCGAAGAGGCCCGCGACAAGGTGCGCTACGGCCGCCAGAAGAAGTCGCGCAACATCGAAGAGCTGGATCGCAAGATCACGGCCATCCACGAGGCAGGCCACGCGGTCGTCGCGGCGGTGATCCCTGAGGTGGATGATCCGCACAAGGTCACGATCGTGCCGCGCGGACGCGCGTTGGGCTCGACCATGGTGCTCCCTGAGAAGGAGAGCTACCACATGCAGAAGAAGAAGATGGTCGGCACGCTGGCGGTGCTGTTCGGTGGCCGCGTGGCGGAAGAGCTGTATTGCGGCGACATCTCGGCCGGAGCTTCCGATGACATCCGTCGCGCCACCGAAATGGCGCGTGCGATGGTGACCGAGCTCGGCATGAGCGAAAAGGTCGGCCCCATCAATTACGCCGAGCGTCAGGGCAGCGAGTTCTTGGGCACCGAACTGATGGGTGCCAAGTGGCATTCCGAGGAAACGGCGCGCGAGATCGATACCGAGATCCAGCGCTTGCTGCGCGATGCGTTGGAAGAGGCGCGTTCGATTTTGGGCCAACACGGCGCCACGATCGAGCGCATCACCCAGACCTTGCTGCGCTACGAAACCATCACCGGCGATGAGATCAAGCGCTTGATTGCTGGCGAAGAAGTGGTGCGGCCGGAGCCGCCCGCGACTCCCCCGCCGCCGCCGTTGCGCCCGTTGCGCGAAGGGCGTACGGACGCAGGCACGGAATCGACTGAAGGCTTGGGCAACGCGGGCCTGTCGCCGGCGTGAGCCTGCCGCCTCTCTTGTCCGAACGCGCGCGGGCCTTGCGTCCGCGCGCGCTTGTAGGTGCGGGCCATCCGCGGCACGCAGTCGTCTGCATGGATGCAGCGCAGGGCGCGGAATTGGCGGAGTACCTCGGGGTGGATGGTGCTTTGCATCCGGCTCCGTCCAGCGACATGGTCGCGTGGAGCGTGCCACGCGATGTGCTGCGCTTGCGAGCGAGCGCGCATCCGGGGCTGGAACTGCTCTACTTGTGCGATGCGATGGCGAACACGCCGGCACCGCGACCGCGCGTAGTGGGCGTGCTCAATGCCACGCCCGATAGCTTTTCCGATGGCGGCGCCAGCAATGAGGAGCTGCTCGAGCGCGGGCTCGCCATGGTGGCTGCTGGTGCGGAGTGGTTGGACATTGGTGGGGAATCCACGCGACCGGGAGCCGAGCCCGTGACGCCGCGCGACGAGATCGCGCGCGTAGTGCCGCTGATCCAAGCGCTGGCGCGCCGTGTCGATGCCACGCTGTCGATCGACACGCGCCATGCGGAAACGGCCTTTGCCGCTTTGCGGGCGGGTGCCAGCGTCGTGAACGACGTAACTGCCGGGCTGGGTGACCCCGACATGCTGGAGGTCGTCGCCCAAGCGGATGCGGGTTACATCGCGATGCACATGCAGGGCGAACCACGCACCATGCAAGTCGCGCCGCGCTACGCCGATGTTGTGGCCGAGGTG
>CAIKQM010000338.1 GCA_903829565.1 uncultured Planctomycetota bacterium | reverse complement strand
CGGACAACCACCTGATGCTCGTCGACATCTCGGCTACCGGGCTCTCCGGCAAGGAAGCCGAGCACTTGCTGCACTCGGTGAACCTCACCTGCAACAAGAACTTGATCCCTTATGATCAGCGTCCGCCGATGCAGGCTTCCGGCATTCGTCTGGGCACTGCGGCGATGACCACGCGCGGGCTTGGACGCGGTGAGATGCAGACGCTTGCTGCGTGGATCGCCACCACGCTGCGCGCTCCGCAAGATGCCAGCGTGCATGCACGCGTGCGCGGTGAAGTGGCGGAAGTCACACAGCGCTTTCCCATCTATCCCGGTTGGACCACGGGCAGTGCCTGATGGCGCAAGCGCGCGCAGTCATCTTTGATTTGGACGGCACGCTGATCGACTCGATCGAGTTGATCGTGCGCAGTTACGAACATGCGGTGTTGGAGCATGGCTTGCCCTCACCGGGACGCAGCGAGTGGTTGCGCTGGTTGGGCACGCCGCTGAAGCACCAGTTCTCGTTGCTGGTAGGCGAATGTGCGGATCAAGAAGCGCGCGTGGAGGCTTTGATTCGCACCTATCGCGCGTGGAATCTCGCGCACCACGATGAGTTGGTGAAACCGTATCGCGGCGTGACCGAAGCTGTGGCGCGTTTGGCTGCGGACGGGCGCACCATGGGCATCGTCACCAGCAAGATGCGCGCTTCAGCGCAGCGTGGCATGCAGCATGTGGGGCTTGATCCACAGTGGTTCCAGTGTGTGGTCGGCTTGGAGGACACCACTCGCCACAAGCCTGATCCCGCGCCGTTGTTGTTGGCGTTGGAGCAGCTCGGTGTCGCACCGGAGCACGCCATCTATGTGGGCGATTCGCCGCATGATGCGGCTTGCGCCCAAGCGGCCGGCGCTACAGCCATCGCGGTGCGTTGGGGGCCGTTCCAACACGAGCACTTCGCGCACTTGGCGCCCGTGCAGTGGCTCGAGGACCCCGCGGAACTACACGCGTTGTAGCTCGAACATTAGACGGAGCGCTTGTAGCCCAGCGTGCGCACCACGCGCAACACTTCGCCCCATGTCGGGAACTGCCGGCGATTCAGGCGCTTGTAGTCATCCATGGCGCGGATGAACTCCAACACCTCGCGATCCATGGCCTCGACGGTGACCTCTTCGGGGGCATCGAGTTCCTGCTCCGGCTCTTCAGTGGGTTGCTTCATAGGACGAGCACTACATCGGCTCGCGAGCCCCCCTAAGCTGTAGCTGGGATGCGCTAGTTATGGCGCTGCCAAGCGACCGGCGCGAGCGAGCACCGCTTCCACGCGGCGTTGGTTGGGCTTGCGGATCAAACCGTGCTCGCACACGATGCCGCTGACCATGCGCGCCGGCGTCCAGTCGAAGGCCGGATTCCAGACCTTCGTGCCATGCGGCGCCGTGCGCTTGCCAAAGCCCTCGCAGATCTCCGCGGCCTCACGCTCTTCGATGTGGATGTCCTCACCGCGCTTGCAGTGCGGGTCAAAGGTGGACGTGGGGGCCACGGCGTAGAACGGCACACCATGTTCGCGTGCAGCCAAGGCGACCGAGTACGTGCCGATCTTGTTGCACACATCGCCGTTCACCGCGATGCGATCCGAGCCCACGAACACCAAGTCCACCGCACCCGTGCGCATCAAGCTCGCGGCCATGTTGTCGGTGATGAGCGTGACATCGGCGCCCGCTTTCATCAGCTCGTAGACCGTCAAGCGTGCACCTTGCAGCAGGGGACGCGTCTCGTCGGCATAGACCTTGACGCGTTTGCCTTGAGCCATGGCGGTGTAGATGGGCGCCAGTGCCGTGCCCATGCCGCCGGTCGCCAGAGCACCCGCATTGCAGTGCGTCAGGATGCCCATGCCATCTTCGATCAGAGGAGCACCGTGCTGGCCCATCGCTTGGCACATGGCGCGGTCTTCCTCGTGGATCAGCAGCGCCTCGGCATGGAGTGCGCGTACAAGATCAGCGCCGGTGCGTTGGGCTGCATGTTCGCGGCGCGCGCGTGCCTTCATGCGGTCCAAGGCCCAGAACAGATTGACGGCGGTGGGCCGCGAAGTGGCGAGATAGTCGGCGCTTTCGAGCGCTGCGCGCAGCACCTCGTCTGCTGTCTGGGTGCTGAGGTTCTGCACACCGAGCACCACGCCATAGCCGGCGGCGACACCGATCGCCGGCGCACCGCGCACCGCCAAGCGCTTGATGGCGTCGTGCATGGCCGGCACGGTGTCGACACGGAGCCACACTTCCTCCAGAGGCAGGCGCGTTTGCTCAATCAAGGCGCAATGGCCAGGCAGTCCGCCTTCCCAGCGCAGGGTCTCTACATGGGCGCTCATGCTTGGACTCCTTCGGGCACCTGTCCAGTTAGCTTGACACACAGTTCAAGGTAGCGTTGTGACACACGCGCCAAAATGCCTGGGTCTACCGGCGGAGGCGGCGGTTCCTTGTTCCACGGTTGCTGCTCGAGCCAGTCGCGTAAAATTTGCTTGTCCCACGACGGCGGGCTGAAGCCGGTGCGCACTTGCGCCGCATCCCAGAAGCGCGACGAATCCGGTGTGAGCATCTCGTCGATCAATAGCACGCGACCATCACGCGTGCCGAACTCGAACTTGGTGTCCGCCAACAACAGGCCGTGGCGCTCGAGGGTCTGCGCGCCGCGCTGGTACAGCGCGAGTGTGGCGCGCTTGGCTTCGTCAAAGAAGCTGTCACCCACGCGACGGCGTGCTTCGGCCTCATCGATGGGGATGTCGTGGGCCGCTTCCTTGGTGGTCGGCGTGAGAATGGGCTGCGGCAGACGCGAGGCCAGCTGCAGTCCCGCCGGCAAAGCCACACCGCAGATGGAGCCCGTCTTCTGGTACTCCTTCCATCCCGATCCGGCCATCCAACCGCGCACCACCCATTCGACCGTGCTGGGCATGGCGCGTTGCACGATCAACACCCGTCCGCGCAGCGCCTCGCGTTGGTCGTTGTCGAGCAAGGGCACATCCTCGACGCGCGCCGAGACTAAGTGGTTGGCGATGATGTCGCGCGTGCGCTCAAACCACCACGTCGAAATCGCCGTCAGCACGCGTCCCTTGTGCTGCACTCCTTCGCGCATGATCACATCGAAGGCCGAGACACGATCACTCGTCACAAACAGCAGATGCTGTGCGTCGAGCTCATAGACATCGCGCACCTTGCCGCTGGCTAGCAAGGGGAACGGAAGGCGCGCGTGCGAGCCGCCTAGCCACAGATCCGCCGTTCGAGTACCGGTCATGGGCGGCGAGTATGGCAGCGCCGTTGCATTGATTCCATGCAGCTGCGCTAGGATGGGCCTATGACCACCGTAGGGCTAGGGCGAGCCTCGTGTGTGGCTGGGCATGTCTCGGTGCCCGGCTCCAAGTCTGTCGCTCAGCGCCGGCTTCTGCTGGCCGGAGCGGCCCACGGTCGCACGAGCTTGACGCGCCTGCCGCGCGGCGCGGATGTCACGGCGGCGCGAGCGTTCTTGGCTCGCACCGGTGCCTCCGTGCGGCCTATCTTCCAGGCGGCTCTTGAGGTGGATGGCCTGCCTCCCGGGCCGCATCGTGGCTGGCGAGCGACGGAGCCGTTCGAGGTCGGCGAATCCGGCACTTTGGCGCGTTTGGGCACCAGCATGCTGGCCTTGGCGGGACATGCGGGGGCTCAAGCGCACATCGAAGCCAGCGGCACTCTGCTGGCACGTAGCAGCGCACCTCTGTTCGCCACCTTGCGCGAGGCCGGAGTGGCTGTCACGCATACTGGTCGCCCGCAGGGCTGGCCTGTGTCGGTGCGCGCCATCGGCCCGCCGTCCGAACTGTGGCTGGATCATCCGGTTTCGTCGCAAGAGCTGAGCGCGCTGTTGTGCGCCGTCGCTGCGTGGCCTGGCGAGTTCGTCGTGCGCGTTGCGGGAGACTTGCCTTCGCGGCCGTATGCCGAGCTGACGGCGCGCGAACTGCGCCGCTTTGGTGCGCAGGTCGAGGTACAAGGCTCCGTGTGGTCGGTGCGCGGACCTTTGCAAGCACCCTCTACGCCGTTGGTGACCGAGGTGGATGCCTCTGCTGCCGCAGTTGCTTTGGCTGCGGGCGCCATCACTGGCCGCATGGTCAGCACCGATTTGACACCGGACTCGGGTCAAGGCGATGCGCGCATTGTCGAGCACCTGCGCGCCTTCGGTGCCGAGGTGGTATGTGAGGCACACACCACACGCTGCCGCGCCGAGCAACTTGCGGGTGTGGACTTGGATCTCGCTGACACGCCGGATCTGGCACCGGTGCTGGCGGCGGTGGCGATCGTCGCTGCGCTCCGGCATGGTCAGAGCAGCACGTTGCGCGGCTTGCGCACGCTCAATCGCAAGGAGAGTCGGCGGCTCGATGCTCTGGTCGCGCTGGCACGCACCTGCGGGTGCAGCGCTACGGCCCAGAACGAGGAAGTGCTCGTGATTGGCCCTGCCTCTGGTCACGGCCGTGTGGGCCAAGCGCCTGCAAGCGTGCTGGTTGATGCTCAAGGTGACCATCGCCTGGCCTTTGCCGGCGCCTTGCTGGGCTTGGCCCTGCCCGAGGTCCTTGTGCAAGATGCGGGCGCCGTGGCCAAGTCGTGGCCCAGCTTCTGGTCCGACTTCGCGACAGCGGGGGGAATCTTGATCGGACCCGACGCTGCGTTGGCCTCGTCGCGGTTTGGGGCGTAGTCTTCTGGATATGGACAACCTCGGCGTGCCGCAGGGTCCCGTGCTGGTCACGGGCGGAGCTGGCTACATCGGCAGTCACACCGTGCGTGCGTTGGAGCGCCGCGGTGTGCCGGTGATTGTGCTCGACAACCTTTCCACGGGGCATCGTGCCGCCGTCAAAGTGCCGCTTGAGGTAGTGGACCTCGCGGATCGCGCTGCGCTGGGTCGCGTCTTCATGGCCTACAGGCCGACGGCCGTGATTCACTTTGCTGCGCGCGCGTATGTAGGTGAATCGGTCGGCGATCCTTCGCGCTACTACCGCGAGAATGTGATCAACACTTGGAACTTGCTCGAAGCGATGCGGGCTGCTGCGTGCCGCGACATCGTCTTCAGCTCGACCTGCGCCACGTATGGAGATCCCGTGCGTGTGCCTATCGATGAAACGCATCCCCAGCAGCCGATCTCGCCCTACGGTCGCACCAAGCTGCACATGGAGCACATGATGCAGGACTACGGGCGCGCCTATGGTTTGCGCTGGGCGGCGCTGCGCTACTTCAACGCCGCGGGTGCCAGTCGCGATGGCGATTTGGGCGAACACCATGAGCCGGAGACGCACCTCATTCCGCTCGTGTTGGGTGTGGCACAGGGCAAGCGTCCCGAGATCTTGATCTTCGGCGATGACTACGACACGCCGGATGGCACGTGCATCCGCGACTATGTGCATGTCGATGACTTGGCGGATGCGCACCTGCGCGCGCTGAGCAAGCTGCAACAAGGCAGTCCCGAGTTGGTCTGCAATCTCGGCACCGGCAATGGCTTCTCGGTGCGTGAAGTGATCGAGGCTGCGCGGCGCATCACGGGCCACGCGATTCCCGCACGCATCACACCGCGCCGCGCAGGGGATCCTTCGCGCTTGGTCTCGGGCGGTACGCGCGCGCGCGAGCTGTTGGGCTGGACGCCGCGCACGACGGCGATTGAGGACATCGTCAGTGATGCTTGGCGCTTCCATCGCGCCTTCCCCAACGGCTACAGCTTCTGAGCTCGCATGGCGTTTGAGTTGACCGTGCTGGGTGCGGGCACGATCGTGCCGCAGGCGCGTGGCGGGCCTGCGGGCTATGCAGTGCGCGCAGTGGAGCGCAAGGAGTACATGCTGTGGGATTGCGGCCCTGGCACAGTGCGTCAGCTAGGCGCAGCCGGACTCTCCTTGGTGGATCTTGACGCGGTGGTGCTGTCGCACTTTCATCCCGATCATTGCTTGGATCTATGGGCGTTGGCCTTTGCGTTGCGCAATCCGGAGCTGCGCCGCGCGCGAGCAGGGCGTACGTTGCAGTTGTTGGGCCCTGTGGGCTTGCGTGAACTGGTGGAGCGCGGCGCTGCCTTGTACGGAGAGCGCGGCTGGACACGCTTCGAGCAGGTGACGATCCACGAGGTTGATCCTGCGCGGATGGGCGGTGAGGCCGAAGCCGCGGGCTTCCGCTTGCAGCATTGGCCCACATGGCACACTCCACAAGCGGTGTGCTGGCGCGCGACCGATCCATCTGGCGCCACACTGGCTTACAGCGGTGATTCAGGGCCGGAAGGGGAGCTAGTGGCGTGTGCGCGCGGTGCAGACCTCTTCGTGTGCGAGTGCAGCTTTGCCGATGACGCGGCCGTGGAGCACCACCTGACGCCCACGAGTGCGGCCCGCATCGCGGCAGAGGCGCAGGTCAAGGAGTTGGTGCTGACGCACTTCTATCCAAGCCTTGATCCGGGTGCCGCGGCACAGGTGGCCGGGCGCACCTTTGCCGGCAGCATCCGCTGCGCGCGCGAACTGCAGCGTCTCGTGCGCTAATTGCCACGGCTAGGTACTTGCATCTGGGTACGGCGCTTGGGAGCTTGGTTTCGCGATGCTCTCCGCCCTGCTCCTGCTCGCGCTGTCCCAAGGTGGCCATGCTGCCGGCTTTGGTGCCATTGATGCGCCGGACATCGACGCGCACATCCAGTACTTGTGTTCTCCGGCGTTGGAAGGGCGCGACACACCGTCAAGAGGACTTGACGAAGCGGCGCGCTACATCGCGGCCCAGTTGCGCTCCTATGGCTACGTGCCGACCGAGGATTCGCTCGAGCGTTGGAAGCTCGCGGGTCTTGATGGCCAACCCAGCGACCAGCCGCAAGGCACTAACGGGGCCACCTCGGTAGGCACGCTGCTGCGGCCGTGGGAGCGCGATTTGCCCGAGGTCGACGCAGAGGGCTCGCGCTTGGTGTGGATGAAGGATGCGACCACGTCGCAGGCCTTTGCTTTGGGCACCGAGTTCGTGCCCGTACCGGGTTTGGAAGGCGACGCCTTGGGCGAGCTTGTGTTCGCCGGGTATGCGATTGCCTCCCGCGATGATGGTTTGGACGAGCTTGCGGGACTCGACCTCAAGGACAAGATCGCGTTGGTGCTCGAGGGTGAGCCACCGCACGAGAAGAAGTTGGATGGTCACGAGCTGTCGCGCGCGGCTTCGCTCTACACCAAAGTGGCCAAGCTCGCCGAGCGTGGGGCCGTGGGTGTGGTGCTCGTCTCGTGTCCAGGCGAGGTCTGGCACGATCATCACAAAGCACCCAAGAAGAAGACCAAAGGCGAAGTCGACGACACCGCATTGGACTTCCGCCACACCTGGGCCAGTTGGGTTGGACAACCCGATGACGAAGCACCGGCAACCAAGCTGCCCGTGGTCGAGACCACCAGCGGGGTTGCTTCGCAGTTGTTAGGCGAGGATGTCACGGCCTTGCGTGCACGCATTGATGCGAGCTTCAAGCCCGTGCGCGCCAAGGCCAAGAAAGGCCAACGTGTGAGCGTGGGCTCCAAGAGTCGGCGCCGCCGCGTGTGGGTCGACAATGTGGTCGCCACTTTGCCTGGCGCGGATGCTGCGCTGGCCAAGGAGTGGGTCGTGTTGGGCGCACACTACGATCACATCGGCGTCGATCAACGCGGGCGCATCGGTGTAGGAGCGGATGACAACGCCAGCGGTGTGGCAGCGTTGTTGGAAGCCGCCGAAGCGCTTGCGCTGGCGCGTCCTGCGCGCAGCATTCTGATCTGTGCCTTCAGTGGCGAAGAAGATGGCTTGCTGGGATCGCGTGCGTTGGCGAAGGCCTTGCCCATGCCGCAAACCGCGATCGTTGCGATGCTGAATCTCGACATGATTGGTCGCGGTGATCCCAAAGAGGTTGCCGTGATCGGTCTGGTGCAGAACCCCGACTTGGAAGATGTGCTGCTGCGCGCCCGCAAGCTGGAGCGCAGCGGCATCGAGCGCTTTGTCTTGCGTCAAGGCGAAGAGCTGTTCCAACGCTCCGATCACTACTCGTTCCATCAACTCGGCGTACCGGTGCTGTTCTTCTTTGAAGGCTTGCCCATCGAAAAGAACGGCGACTACCACACGTGGCGTGATGTACCCGCGCGCCTCGACTGGCCGAAGATCCTCCACACCTCCCGCATCGTGTACGGCACCGCATGGCTTCTATCGACCGACCCGTTACGCCCGCCCGCACCGCGCGGCTGATCCTGTTGTCCTTGGTCCTCGTCGCGCTGGTCGCGACGTTGTGGGTCATGTTGGACAAGCGTTTGGGGGCTGCCCAAGCGGCCGCACCTCGTCCGCCGACCGAACCTGCGGCGTCATCGCGCCGTTTGATCGAACCGGACGCGGTTTTGGAGGCGCGTGTGCGTGCCGCGATCTCCAAGGCGGTGACCAAAGCGTCCAAAGAGACCAAGGGCGCTGTAGGTGCGTCTAACTCGGTGGTGGCCGTCAGTGTGCGCGAGCTTGGCTATCAAGGCGAGTTGGTGGCGGTGCAATCCAATCGCGCCGTGCGGCCGGCCTCGAACCTCAAGCTGGTTACTTCCGCCGCTGCTCTGGCGGGCTTTGGTGCCAATGGTGCACTCGTCACCACCTTTGAAGCGAGCACTGCACCCGTCAAAGGTGTGCTGTCAGGAGATCTTGTCGTGCGTGCGGGTGGTGATCCGCTGCATGATCGCGCCGCCAAAGGCGACTGCGCTGCGTGGTGCGCGCGCTTGGCGACCCAATTGAAGGCATCCGGTGTGCAGCGTGTGCGCGGTGCCATCGTGCTGGATGAGGGTGAATGGCTGCAGCCCGGACCTGGTCCGGCATGGCCTGACAAGAGCCAGTACTGGCAAGAGCACTGTGCGCTTGCCGGTGGTTTCAGTGTCAATGGTGGTTGCATCACGGCCACGGTGCGTCCCACACAGCCTGGCAGCAAAGCGCGTGTCGAGGTATTGCCGCGCGGCACAGGTTTGCCTGAGCGTATCGACGTGCGTACCGGCCCCGCAGGCTCCAAGCTTGATGTGCGCGTAGGCGTCGAGGGTGGCAAGATCGTGGTGGAAGGCAGCATTCCAGCTTCGACGAACGAGTGGAGTGCGCGCTTCGCACTGCCTGATCCTGTCGACGCGTTCGGCAAGGTGCTGCGTCACGAGCTGGCGCGCAACGGCATCATCGTGGATGGCGAGGTGCGTCGTGTGCGGCGCGCGCCGGGCGGCGGAGTGCTCGTGGCGCGCATGGAAACACCAGTGACGGCCTTGTTGGCTGCTGTGAATACCGACTCGAACAACGCGGTCGCGGACCAACTCTACTTTGCCTTGGGCGCCAAACTCGGTGGCGAGGGCACACGCAAGGGCGGTCAAATGGCAGTCGCGAAGAGCTTGCAAGATTTGGGCCTGCTGGATCAGGGCTGGAAGCAAGTGGATGGCTCGGGTCTGTCGCGTGACAACTTGGTGACGGCGCGTCAGATCACCGCTCTCATCGAAGCGGCCATGGCACTCGATACGGCGAGCGCCAGTGCCTTTCATGACTCGCTGGCTGTGCCTGGCGAAGATGGCACCCTTGAACGCCGCATGGGTGATCTAGGCGAGCGCTTGCGTGCGAAAACGGGCTTCATCAACGGCACCAGTGCCTTGTCCGGTTTAGTTGACACTAAGAACGGACGCACACTGGTCTTTTCGATCTTGGTGCAGTACCCCGCGCAGGGCGGACTCAATACCTCGGTGTGGAAGCCGATGCAGAATGAGATCTGTCGCGAACTGGCGCGCGTAGGCGGCTAAGCACGGCGCGTCCGTGTCCATTGCGCTATGCACTCCACTCTCGACCTGCAACGTGCACTGGCTGTGGCTGTGCAAGCAGCCACCAGCGCCGGGGCAGGCCTCGTGCAAGCACGCGGGGCAGTGGAGCGAGTCACAGCGACTTCGAAAAGCAGTGTGCGTGATCTTGTGACGGCGGCCGATGTGGCCAGCGAGCAGTGCATCGTGGCTCACTTGCGTGCGGCGTTTCCCGAACACGCTATCGAGGCCGAGGAACAGACCCATGATGCGTTGGACGATCGTCCGCGCTGGATCGTGGATCCTCTGGATGGCACGGTCAACTATGTCCACGGCCTGCCGCTGTACTGCGTGTCGATTGCCCTTTGGCACGCGGGTGTGGCGCAAGTGGCCGTCGTGCATGCACCCTCACTCGGGGAAACATGGACTGCGGCGCGCGGCGCGGGCGCATATCGTGGCACACAACGCCTGCAAGTCAGTGCCGCGCGCACCTTGGGCGAGAGCGTGGTCGCCACCGGCTTTCCGTACCGTCGCCAAGAACTGCCCAACCCGAACGTGGGCAACTTCAATCGCTTCGTCTTGGACGTGCGCGGGATTCGGCGTTGTGGTAGCGCCGCGCTAGATCTCGCGTGGACAGCAGCCGGACGCTTTGATGCCT
>CAIKQM010000337.1 GCA_903829565.1 uncultured Planctomycetota bacterium | reverse complement strand
CGGCGTGGAGTCCTGTTCGGCGTAGCGCAGGGTCAAAAGCAGGTCCACTACGCGTTGTTCTAGGCTGTGGCTGGGCGGCAATTGGACTACAAGGTCCATGTAGTTGCCGTCCAAAGCACCCATATCGCACTCAAGGCAGTCTTGGGGCTGAACCACGCGCACCAGCGTTGCCTGAGGCGGGGGGCCAAACCTACGCCGCGCCCGCAAGCCCACCAAACGCAAGCCGTCTGGTGTACGCAGGCGGAATTCCACCACTTCGACCAACGGAGAGCACAAGTCCTCGCGCATGTGCAGCAGCACGGACGGGGGATGGCTGTCGAGGCAGCTTAAGCGTTCTTTCCACCAGCCGTGTTCGAACAACAGCGCGCGCAAGGCCCCTTGGGCCGTGCTGGATGACTTGGGTTGGGATGGGTTCCAGTACACGATAGAAGCCGCGCCTAATCCGTCCGCGCGGCACGGGCTTTCAGCCGCAAGGCCGCGCCCTCCGAACGCCCAAATTGCACCTTCCCAGCCATGTAAGACCTAGCTGCAGCTGCACTTTGGCCGCAGGTCGTGCTTCCGGCTCCGACCCTACCTAGCTAGGATCTCAGCGCCTTCGGCCGCTCGGGTGGCTGAAGGCGACCACCCACTCTCAAGACGCCACAAGCGTCGCTCGCACCCTTTGCGGCTCGCGCCAAGGGGGGTGCCTCGTCTGGAGCACCTCATGCACACCCCCCGTGCCTGGTTCGCCGCGGCGCTCGTCGTCGCGTCGAGCGCGCCGGCTTCGCTCGGGGCGCAGGAAGCAGCGTCAACCGACGCCTTGCTGATCCGCGCCGAACACCTCGTTGTCAAGCCCGGCGTTGTGTTGGAGAACGCGCAAGTCTCGATCAAGAACGGCCGCATCGTGGCGGTCGGGACGAACCTGCAACCGCTGCCCGGCGCGCAAGAGATTCGCGGCACTTGGGTGGGCGCAGGTTTGATCGATGCCTGGAGCACGCTCGGCGTCAGCGGCGACTCTGTTGGTGATCAGCAGACCACGCCCGCCACGCGCGCGGCTGATGCCTTCGATCCGTACCTCGACGAGCACCTGCGCCAGCAAGCGCTGCGCGCGGGCGTTGTCGCTGTGCGCGCCCAAGCAGGCGTGCCTGCGCGCGTTGGCGGTGTGGGCTCGGTGGTGCGCATTGCGTCCGGTTTGGATGCAGCGCAACGCATCGTGCAACAAGACGCCGTGCTGTGGACCACGGTCGGCATCGGTGGCGCGCAACCCGGTGGTGTGCAGTTCATCGATGGCGAGCTGGTGCAGATGCCGGGTTCGCGCGGCATGGATGTGTTCGAGCGCATCGAGTTGGTCGATCGTCTCTTCGGTCAGATCGCCGCGGGCCGCAACTACCTCGTGCAAAAGAACGAGTACGCCCACGAGTTGGTCGAGTGGCAGAAGAAGGTCGCCGAGAAGACGGCTGAGCTCGAAAAAGACGCCAAGAAGGCCAAGAAAGACCGCGAAAAGGCCGAGACCGACGCGAAGGAGAAGGGCAAGCCCTTCGAAGAGAAGAAGTACAAGGAAGACTTCAAGAAGCCTTCGGCCCCGCGCGTCGATGATGACGCCGAAGTGTGGGCGGCTGTGGCGGACGGTGCGATGCCGTTGATGGTGCACATCAATCGCGATGCCGAGCTGCGCGCGCTGTTGAGCGGCGTCGCCGATCAAGAGCGCGTGCGCTGGGTTGTGGCGGGTGCGGCCGAATCGGTCGCGCATGCCAAGCACTTGAAGGCGCACAACATTCCTGTGCTCGTGCATGCCTTGCCGATGGGTGCCGGTCGTCCTGATGAATACGACCAGCATGACCTTGCCTTGGCCGCGCACTTGGCCAACGCGGGCGTCAAGGTGGCGATCGGTTCCGGTGGCATGGATCCGGCGCACACGCGCGATTTGCCGCTGCTAGCCGCTCAATTGGTGGGCCATGGCCTCGATCGCACCAAGGCGCTCGCGGGTGTGACCACCATCGCCGCCGAAGTGCTCGATGTAGGCGCGCGCATGGGTTCTATCGAAGTCGGCAAGGACGCCGACCTCGTGGTGTGGAGTGCTGAACCGCTGACCACAGCGGCGCAAGCCACGTATGTCGTGTCTGCTGGCCGCGTCGTCCTCGCGCCTGAACAAAACTGAGTCTTGCACACAACTGAAAGAGGAGCGCGAACCAGATGATCATCGCAGCAATCATGACCGTTGCCCTGCTGGGTGGCGGCGATGTGGCTCTCCGCGCCGACAAGGTGTGGGTGGATGGAGCGACCGCGATCGACAAGGGCATCGTGCTGGTGCGCGATGGCCGCGTGGCCGATGTCGGCGCGAATGTCGAAGTGCCCCAAGGTGTGCAGTTGATTGAGTGTCAAGGACACTTGACGGCTGGTTTGGTGGCGCTGCGCGCGCAAATCGGCTTGGATGGCGAAGGCGTCGATGCGGCGCGCGCGATCTTGCCGGAAGCCAAGATCGCGGATGCTGTGCGCCGTGATGATCCCGAGTTCGCTCGCCTGCGCGCGCAAGGCATCACTGCTGTCGTGCTCGCTCCCACGGCGACCAAACTGGTGCCCGGTTCGACCGCGGTGGCAAAGACCACCGGCGCCATGGTGTCGGATCGCGCGCACTTGACGGTGGTGTTCGGCGGTAGCGCGCTGGCTTTCAACCGCGAGCCGACTTCGTATGCGCGCCAGACAGAGATGCTGGCCGAGCTGTTCGACAACGGGCCGAAGGGCACCGTGAGCGACGCGAAGAACGGCCGCTTGCCCATCCTGTGGGAAGTGCAAAGCAAGCCCGAGGTGCGCCGCGCGCTGGAGTTCGCGACTGCGCGCAAGCTCGGCGGTGCGTTGTGCGGTGCGCCCTTGGCCGGTGAACTGGCGGAAGAAATCGCTGCTGCCAAGCTCGCCGTCATCGTGCCCGCGTCGGGTGCGGGCGAGCCGATGCGCGAAGCGCACAGCGTGGCCTTGTTGGCCAAGAAGGGCGTGACTTTTGGCTTCGGCCTCGACGCGCCTTCGAACCCGGCGCAGAACCTGCGCATGGTCGCGGCGTTGTCGCTGCGGCACGGGGTCGAGCACGGCAAGGCCTTGAATGCCTTGACCAAGGACGCCGCTGCGATCGCGGGCATGGGCGCACGCGCCGGCAGCGTTGCACGCGGCATGGATGCCGACCTCGTCCTGTGGAGCGGTGATCCGCTGGAGTTGTCCAGTGCCGCCAAGGCTGTGTGGGTCGAAGGCGCGCTCGTTCACGGAGGTGCTCAATGATGTGCAAGACCAAATGGACCATGAGCCGCCTCGTTGGCTCCACACTCGTGCTGGGTGTCGCGCTCTGCAACGGAGCTGATGCCGCGGCCGAGAAGGGCAAAGTAGGTCAGGCCGTCAGTTCGATCTCGGCCAAGAAGATCTACCTCGGCAATGGCAAGGTCATCGAAGACGGCAGCGTCTCCATCGATGACGGCAAGATTGACGGCGTCAGCGGTGGTGGATCCGAAGAGGTCTACGCGATCACGCCGGG
>CAIKQM010000336.1 GCA_903829565.1 uncultured Planctomycetota bacterium | reverse complement strand
TCGACGGACTTGCGCTCGCGCCTCGTGTCAAAAGTACTGGCAGACACGACCCGCACGCTGTGCGTCGGTGAGATCGAGCAGGCGACCAAGCGCTTTGACTTTGAGCTGACGCAAGCCACCTACGAGGCGATTTGCAGCGCGAAGACGGGCAGTTTGTACTCGGCGGCCTGTGAGCTCGGTGCGCGCTATCCGGAGCGCGATGTGGCCTTTGGCGCGGCCATGGCGCGTTACGGCGCCGAGGTCGGCTTGGCCTTCCAAATCGTAGATGACTGTCTCGATGTGGCCGGCGAGGAAGCCATCGTCGGCAAGACCGTCGGCAACGATGTGGAAGACGGCAAGATCACGTTACCTGTGCTGCACGCGTGGCGCATGGGTGACGAGCGTGTGCGCGCGGCGATGCGTGAGGTGTACACCCAACCGGGTGAGGGCCGGCGCATTGAACGTTTGCGTAAAGCCTGCAACTTGGTTGCAGGTGTGGACTATGCCATGGCGCGCGCGCATGAGCTGGTCGAGTCGGCGCGTGGTCGCTTGCGGGCGCTGCCCGCGTCTGCGGCCCGCGACTCGCTCGACGCGATCGCCCAGTTCACTCTCGAACGACGGTTCTGACCCCGAACAAATCTGATGTCCCAACCGCAACCGGAACAGTCGAACAAGATGCGCAAGTGGGGCTTCTTTGCTGCCGCTGGCGTGGCTCTCGTGGCCATGGTGATGGCCCAGATCGCGGGCTCCTTGCTGGAGACCTTCGGTGATCAGGGCTTTGGAGCGCGCGAGCTGGTACTGCTCGGGTTTCTCGGCTCCGTCGCGGGCTTCTTGTGGATCCAGCGCTCCGCGGTGAAGGCGTACTTCCGGTCCATGAAGACCGGAGTGGCGTTGGTGGTGCTGTCGACGATTGCGATCGCCGTCGGTGTGCTCGTGCCGCAGATCGATGGGTTTGAAGACCCAACCGAGCGCGTGCCGGTCGTGTCCGACATTCCGCGCGAGACGCTGCGCTCGTGGCTGGATGTGGATCACACGAATCTGCAGCCGCTGGCCGGTTTGACAGCCGATCAACGCGCGCGCGCGGTGCGCTGGCGCGAGCAGTACCGCGCCTTCCGTTGGGCGGAAGGCTACTTCCTCTACCACGTGTTGCATCCGTACGGCATCGGGTTGCCGAGCGGCACCTTGCCCGCGCCCGCCTTGGCCGGACTCGACAAGTTCGAGCAACGCTACGGCAAAGAAGAGCGCGACAACCGTCAAAAATCCATGACAGCGGCCTTTGGCGGCCGCGAGAAGTCAGAGGAGATCGGCAAGCTGGTGCGCGAGAACGAAGATGCGTTCTTGCGTGCCTTCGAGGTGTCTACCACGCTGCACCTCAACCGCACCTACAAGAGCCATTGGTTCGCGATGCTCTTGGCGATGGTGCTGACGGGCATCCTGTACAACACGTTCACGGGTGCGCCGCGCACATGGGTCTCGTGGCGCCGCAGTGGCTTCATCTTGGTGCACTTGGGCGTGGTGACGCTCCTGCTTGGTGGTGCGCTGTCCAAGTGGAAGACCGACCGCGGCATCATGCACTTGGTCTTGGGTGCCGAGCCGCAGGCCGGCTATTGGGGCCATTTTTCACCGGACAAACCGCGGGAGATGCCTTTTGCGTTGTCACTGGAACGCTTTGCGCGTCGCGACTGGAAGACCATGCAAGTCGTCTTCAATGGTGACGACTTCAAGTCGAACCCGCCGGAGTTCACGCTCTGGCCTGGTCGCGTAGTCGAGCTCGACCGACGCGTGGGTGACGATGGTGTCGCGCGGCCGCATGTGGTCGTGGAGACATTGGAGCTAGCCGAGCGAGCAACTGTCGATCGTCCGCGCTTTTGGGAGTCGCCGGAGCCTGGCCATCCCGAGAATCTCGGGCCTATTGCTTCGTTGCGTGTGGTGGGCGGTGAGTCGTCGTACTTGAAGCCTGATGTACCGGGCCGCAACACCTTCTACGACCCGCGTTGGTCGTGGCGCTTGGCTGTGGTCGAAGGCGGCGAGGCCAAGGCTGCGCGTGCGTACCTGACGAGCCCTGATGAAGAGCGCTTGGGTTGGTTGTCTGTGCGAGTCGCAGCTGCGGGCCAAGTGGAGTCGCGCCGCTATCCGATTCGTTTGGGCGAGACGATTGATGCGGGCGACTACCAGGTCGTCGTGCGCGAAGCGATGGCCGACTTCCGTCTGGATTCCAACGGCAAGACCGAGATTCGCGATCCGCGTCCCATTCACACGGTGGCGCCGCGCAACCCGGGCGTCTGGTTGGAGATCACGCCCACGCGTGGTGGTCACACCGAACGGCGCTTGGTGCTCGAGGCGTTGAAGGCCGAAGAACACGATCTCCAAAAGCGCTTCGAGTATTCGGAACTCGTGGCCGATCTCGAGTGGGATCGTTGGTTGTCGCGCGGTCCGACGCGTGCGGTGTTGCACTACGCGCGTGATGGTGCTGCAACCGTCTACTTTGACGATGGGCGCGAAGCCGCGGCCACGAAGGGCACCACCGTCGACATGCCGGGTGAGAGCGAGCTCTTGGTCGAAGAGCTCGTGCACGAGGCGCGCTTGGAGAAGGTCGTCACCTTTGACCCCGAAGCCGAGCACATCGACGACCCGGAGTTCAGCCCGTACTTCTACACCACGGATCCCACGGGTGCGATCTTGCGCGTGACGATCGACAAGGGCACGCCGAATGAGCGCGTCGAGACCGTCACGATGGCCTCGACGGATCAAAGCCTCGCGAACATCTGGATCTCGCCGGATGAGAGCTTCTACATTCGTTACTACGAGAACGACGCTGGTTTCCCGTTCGAGTGGCGCAGCGTGTTGGCTGTGCACGAGCACGAGTGCCAGTTGCCTGCATGGCGCCGGTTCCTTGGTGGATTCACGCGTGGCTTTGCTGGTCGCAACGATCACTTGGACGCTGGCTGCGACTTGGACAAGTTGGTGCGCGTGGATGCGGGCGATGAACGCGCACGCGAAATCCGCGTCAACGACTACTTCAAGTGGCGTGGGTACCGCTTCTTCCAGACCAACGCAGACCCGCGCAATCCGCGCTACTCCGGCATCGGCGTGGTGTATGACCCCGGCATTCCGATCGTGCTGATCGGCATGTACCTGACCATCTTTGGCGCGGTGGTAGCCTTTGTGCTGCGGCCGATCTTCTCCAGCAAGAACCGTGCAGACACCGAGGCGCGTCCGTAACGCTGCTTCACTAGGAGAGACGAAACACCATGGAAAGCCTACGCATCCTGCTTGAGTCTGACATGACCAACTCCGCGCGCTTGACGGCGACCGCGGATGTGTTGTGCTTGCTCGGAGCCATCGTCTGCGTCTTGTCTGCTCTGGTGCATTGGCGCGCAGCCAAGCAGGAGCCCACTGCAGGTTCTGCGCTGCTTCATCGTGCGCCGATTCTGCTCACGTGGGCTGCCTTGGTGGTGATGAGCTTCGCGGTGGGTTGGCGCTGGATCGAAGTGAACCACTTCCCCAGCCAGACCATGAGCGAAGTGTTGACCATGTTCACCACTGCCTTGCTCGTGTCGATGGTGGTGCTGAAGCCCGCACTTGGTCTGTCCAAGCGTGGCCATGGATGGGCCATCCTCGAAGATGTGCTGGTGATGTCGGTGCTCGTGGGCGTGTGGGCGACACACGCGCATGTGCGCACCTTGTCCACGGCTCAACGCGACTTGCCGCCGGCGTTGCAGAGCTATTGGTTCGCACCGCACTTGTCTTGCTTGATCTTCAGTTACGCCACCATGGCGGTCGCGGCGGTGATGTGCCTCGTGTACTTCGTCACGCGCTTCTGGACCGGTGTCTTCCGTGGAGGTTGGTCCAAGACCTCGCAGTGGATCGTGCTTGCAGGCTTGTTGCTTGTGCCGTTCGCGCAAGTGGTGACCATCCCCATGTTCGTGTTGGCGGGCTTGGTGTTTGCCGTGCTGCACTTCAGCGGCCGCATGCCGGCCACTGACACCGTCAAGCGACTGGAGACCAGCTTCGAAGAAGTCTCCTTCCGCGCGTTTGCCGTGGGCTTCCCGTTCTTGACGGCAGGCTTGTGGATGGGCGCTTTCTGGGCGCAAGAAGCGTGGGCCAACTACTGGGGCTGGGACAGCAAGGAGAACTCTGCGCTGATCACTTGGCTCGTGTATGTGATCTACATCCACATGCGCTTGCTCGGCGGTTACCGCGGTGAGAAGGCGATGAGTGTGCTGGTCGCAGGTGCGCTGAGCGTGTTCTTGACCTTCCAGATCTTTGGCTACCTGCCGGACAGTCAAAAGTCCTTGCACCGCTACACCGATGATGGCGTGCAACCGCAGGAAGGCATGCAAGGCGGCGCGCCGCAGAACCAAGACCAAGCGCGCGCGGAGCCCAGCACGCGATGAGTGCCAGAATTCTTGACGGCAAGGCCACCGCGGCTCTGGTGCGCGACGATGTGCGTCGTGGTGCGGTACAGCTCCTCGCCGAGCGCGGTGTGCAGCCTGGTCTCGCGGTGGTGTTGGTGGGGGATGATCCCGCCAGTCATGTGTACGTCAAGAACAAGGACAAGGCGGCTCACGAGGTGGGCTTTGCCGTGCGCACCGAACGTCTGCCTGCGACAAGTACTCTGGCAGAGTTGCTGGCTGTCGTTGAACGCCTGAATGCCGAT
This sequence comes from uncultured Planctomycetota bacterium, assembly GCA_903829565.1. Lineage (GTDB taxonomy): Bacteria > Planctomycetota > UBA1135 > UBA1135 > SXXH01. The sequence continues at coordinate 4,867 of CAIKQM010000336.1, read as the reverse complement.
GCGAGCGTGCACGGCATCTTGGTGCAGTTGCCATTGCCCGCGCATCTAGATGCCAGCGTGGTGATCGAGCGCATCGACCCACGCAAGGATGTGGATGGGCTGCATGCGCACAATGTGGCTGCGCTCGCCATGGGCCGGCCGGGACTGCGTCCGTGCACACCGGCGGGTTGCATCGAGATCCTCGATCGCCACTCGCTACCGCTTGAAGGAGCCGAGGTCATTGTCATCGGTCGCTCGATGCTGGTGGGCAAGCCGTTCGCGTTCTTGGCGTTGGAGCGCAATGCCACCGTGACCATGGCCCACTCGCGTTCGCGCGACTTGCCGGCGTTGTGCCGTCGTGCCGACCTTGTGGTGGCCGCGGTCGGGCGTCCGCTGATGGTCAAGGGCGATTGGATTCGTCCCGGCGCCACGGTCTTGGATGTGGGCATCAATCGCTTGCCGGACGGTCGTTTGGTCGGCGATGTCGACTATGCCGCCGCCGTTGGCCATGCAGGGGCCATCACCCCTGTGCCTGGTGGCATCGGCCCGATGACGATTGCCATGCTTCTGGCGAACACTCTGCAGGCCGCCCGAACGGCGTGCCGATGAGAGACTCAACATGCGACCTGAATCGCAGGGAGTCTCGTTCTCATTGCCGCCCTTTACGGGAGCGGTAAGGACCCTAGCGTTGGCGCTGGGGGCGGTGTTCCTCTTGCAGTTCGTGCTGTACCTGCTGCCGAGTTCGAGCAGCGAGGACAGCCTGTACCAACTGCTGATGCGCTGGGGGCGACTCGATCCGCAGGCGTGGCTGCAGGGCATTCCCGAAGTCTGGCAGCTGCTGACCTACGGCTTCTTGCACGGGGTGCGTGACCCCATGCACATCGTGGGCAATGTGCTCATGCTGTGGTTCTTCGGAGCCATGCTGCAAGCGGAGGTGGGGCCCAAGCGCTTTGCGCTGGCGTGGTTCGCCTTCCAAGTTGCGGGCGGCCTCGTGTTCTTGGTGCCGGTCGCCTTCGGCCTCGAGTCGCCGGCGGCCATCGGAGCCTCGGGAGCGGCCTACGGTGTCATGGCCGCGTGCGCCACCTTGCACCCCGACACGCGGGTCTTGCTGATCGTCTTCCCGCTGCGGTTGCAGACCATGGCGCTTGGCATCGTGGGTTTGACGGTCTTTGCTGCGTTGCTGGACTTCAAGGAGGGCGCGAGCGGGGTCGCCCACTTGGTGCACCTGGGTGGCTTGGCTGCCGGCTATGTGTGGGTGCGTAGCGGCTTGTGGCGGGCGGACCCTTGGGCCGCGTTGGCGCGCAAACGAGCGGTGGCCAGCCTCGAGCGCGGGGCCGACGACGAGGCGCGCATGGATCGGTTGTTGGACAAGATTCACCGCGAGGGGATCGGCTCGCTGACGCGAGCGGAGAAGGCCTTCCTCGAACGCATGTCTGCTCGCCGTTGAGCCTGTCGAGCGGCGGGCGGTAGACTGCTGGTCCCGATGGACCGCACCGCACTTCTGCTCGCCCTGTCCCTCGTCCTGTTGGCTGTACCTGCTAGCGCGGACAAACCTGATCCTGCTTGGCGTGCCAAAGCCGAGAAGGTCGTCACCAAGAAGACTGACTTGCAGAAGTTGGTCAAGGCCGAGTCCACGCAAGCGGCCGCGTGGATTGCCGAACTGGCGGAGAAGCTCGCCAAGGACGACGACGAAGCGGAGAAGGCCATGCTCGAGGCCTTGTCGGCGGCGTGGAAGGCTGAGTTGGAGACGGACTTCCCCGAGCGCGAGGTGGCCTACTTCGCTGGCTTGGATGATGCAGCGTGGAAGATCCGCGCGGATCTGTTGAAGCGCTACACCAGCGCGCGCGACGAGTACCTCGCCAACATGGAGCGTCGCGAGGCTGCGACCTACCAGAAGATCATTCCGGCGCTGGACACTTTGGCCTCGGCCTTCGATCAAGAGGCGGACAGCTACTTGGCCTCTGAGTGCTACTTGATCTTGGCCGACTGTGTCGATGAGCGCTTGCGTGAGACGAACGCCGACTTGCGTCAAGCGTTGGAGTGGTGGGGCAAGGCGGTTGCCTTGCGCGAGCAAGCAGGTGTCAAGGACAAGCGACTCGACGATGCCGCGGCGCGCGTCAAGTTGCTCAAGGAGAAGGGCGCTGACAAGGCTCCTGCCGGGCCGGCCAAGGAAGCCGAGGCAGCACCCGTCGAAGGTGCGCAAGCGCTGACGATTAAGACCAGCTTCGAGCTGCTCGCGACTCCGGATCAGTACGCTCGTCCGTGCTACGAAGCCGACGAGATGTACGCGATGTGGTTGTCGATGGGCTTCAAGACCAAGGGCTCGGCCTTCACCTTCCCCAACATGGGTGAGCCGCCGACAGTCTTCCGCGTCGGCTCCTCGGATGTGCGCGTCGATGTGGATGGCGATGGCAAAGGCGACGGTGAGAAGGACCTCAAGGTGCCGCTAACCGGCAACATCGCGCAGTTGAAGATGGAGATCGGCAAGGGCTCCAACGCGCGGCCTTGGGGTGTGCTGTATGTCACTGGCATCCAGAAGGACAGCTATCAGGGCTTGGAGATGAACCTGCAAGCCGATGACACGCAGATGGCCGTGTACTACCTCGGCGCCGCGAGTGTGCTGGGCGATGTTGCCGGCACGAAGATCCGTGTGATCGATGATTCGTTGGATGGTGTGTACGGCACGGTGCCGAAGACTTGGAACATGGTGGGCATGTCCAAGGACAACTACCAAGCTGCGATGGACTCGATCGTGATCGGTGATTCCAAGCGCGCCAGGCCGTGGAGCGAGGTGCAGCAGATCGGCGGCAAGTGGTGGAAGTTCGATCTCGAAAGCGATGGACGCGAGTTCGTGGCGCGACAAGTGACGGTTGAGACCGGCTTCTTGAAGCTCGACTACAAAGGTGGAGTTGCGCCCGCGTGGTGCATCCTCAAAGGCGCGGGCGAGATGCAGAACAGCTACTTCGACATCGCCGAAGGTGGCGCGAAGGGCGTCGAGGTGCCGACTGGTCGCTACACGCTGTACTACGGTGAAGTGCGCAAGGGCAAGAAGCGTCAAATGCAGAAGACACTCATCGTCCCTGGCAAGGGCATGGCCAACTACGATGTGCGCAGCGGTGAGACTACGCTGGTGCAGCTCGGTGCGCCGTTTGGCTTCGACTTCCGTTCGCGCTTGGAAGAGGGCGAATTGACCGTGGAAGGCGGTAGTGTGGTGGTCGTGGGCCAAGCCGGCGAACGCTATGAGCGCGCTTGGCAGTGTGTCGCGGAGACCGAGGCCTCGTGGCGTAAGAAGGGCACGAAGAAGGCCTCCAAGCCCGAGAAGATGCCGCGCATTCTCGACAACCAAGGCATCACCGACTTCGGTTGGGGTGCGTCGTGGTTCCCGCTCGATGTGAAACTGCCGGCGCCGAATGTCGACGCTGTTGAAGTTCAACTGACCGACAAGAAGCATCCGCTGTTCGGCAAAGTCGAATCAGCCTGGAAGGAGTGATCGCGTGCTCGACATCAAGTACATCCGTGCGAACCCCGAGGTGGTCAAGGCTGGTGCAGCCAAGAAGCGCATCGCGATTGACCTCGATGCCATCCTGGCTCTCGATGAGCGCGTGCGTGCCGGCATCACCGAAACCGATCGCCTGCGTGCCGAGCAGAAGAACGCTTCCAAGCTGATTGGTGCGGCTGCTCCTGCCGATCGTCCACGCTTGGCTGAAGAGCAAAAGGCGCAGAAGGTCGCGCTCAAGGAGAAGGAAGAGGATCTCGGCAAGTTGCAGGCCGAGCTGCACCACCTCCTGCTGCGCGTGCCGAACATTCCTGCCGAGGGCGTACCCGAGGGCAAGGACGACTCCGAGAACATCGAAGTCAAGCGCTGGGGGACCCCGCGCACCTTCGACTTCCCGATGCGCGACCACATCGCGCTCGGTGAGGCACAGGACTGGATCGACACCGAGCGCGGTGCTCGCATCAGCGGTTCCCGCAACTACTTCCTCAAGGGCGACTTGTGCCTCCTTGAGGGCGCCATGATGCGTTACGCGCTCGAGCTCATGGTACAGCGCGGCTTCCTGCCTCTGTCTGTCCCGACGCTCGTGCGCCGCGAGATCATGGTCGGCACCGGCTACTTCCCCGGCGGCGAAGAGCAGGCCTACCGCTGCGATGACCGTGATGACTTGTGCTTAGTCGGCACCGCCGAGGTGCCGGTCACAGCCCTTCACCAAGATGAGATCTTGGACTTGAAGGAGCTGCCGAAGAAGTACGTCGCCCTGTCCTCTTGCTACCGCCGCGAAGCCGGCACCTACGGCAAAGACACGCGCGGTCTGTACCGTGTCCACCAGTTCCAAAAGGTCGAACAAGTGGTGGTGGATGTTGCCGACGCGCAGCGCTCCATCGAACACCACCAGATGATCGTGCAGAACGCCGAAGATGTACTCCAGTCACTCGGCCTCCCGTACCGCATCGTCAACGTCTGCGGCGGCGACCTTGGTGCACCCCAAATCCAAAAGTACGACATCGAGACCTGGATGCCGAGTCGCGGTGGATACGGTGAGACCCACTCGGCGAGTCGTTTCCATGAGTACCAGGCAAGGCGCCTGAACATGCGCTACCGGGATGCCGAGGGTGTGGTGCGGGTGTGCCACACGCTGAACAATACGGTTGCGGCGAGTGTGCGCATGCTGATTGCGTTGTTGGAGAATCATCAGAATGCGGATGGGACGGTGACTTTGCCGGAGGTGTTGAGGCCGTATATGGGGGGGAGAGAGAGGATTGGGAGACCTTTGTGATACTGGCCCAGACCAGTGTGCAAACTAAGGGCTACGGACCTCTCCGTGGCCCTCTCTTTTGGGCGTCAGGTTCGCTTGTCACTGTCAAGTTTGGCTGACGAACCGCCCATAGCCCG
>CAIKQM010000335.1 GCA_903829565.1 uncultured Planctomycetota bacterium | reverse complement strand
CGACGAGCTACCGATCCCCGCGCGGCATTTGTTGCCGATGGACAAGTACTTCAGCTTGAACCCCGAGCGCCTCGCGTACGTGTTCACCACGCGCGGCTGCCCGTTCAAGTGCATCTTCTGTCAAAAGGAATTGACGGGCCGCGGCTTCCGCGTGCGCTCGACAGAGATGATCGTCGATGAGCTCGAGCACATCGTCAAGACGTACAACCCGGGCGTGATCCTGTTCGTCGACGAGATCTTGACGCTGCGCAAGAAGCGCATCCACGAGATGTGCGACGAGATCCTGCGCCGCGGTTTGAAGTTCGAGTGGATCGCCAACACGCGCGCCGACTGTGTCGACTATCCGCTGCTCAAGCACATGCACCGTGCCGGCTGCCGCCGCATCTACTACGGCTGGGAGTCGGGCAGCCAGCGCATGCTGGACGTGCTCAAGAAGGACCTCACGCCGGAAGTGATCGTCGAGGCCGCCAAGATGACGCGCCGCGCGGGCATCTGGGCCAAGGTCTACCTGATCGTCGGCTCGCCCGGCGAGACCAAGCAGGACATCGAAGAGACCGAGAAGGTCCTCAAGCTCGCCGGCCCTGACCTCGTCCGCGTCAGCGTGTTCAACCCGCTGATCGGCACCGAAAGCTGGGACGGGTATCTGGCCAACATCGACCTGACCGACCTGTCGGAGAACTACGTCTCCTCGAACCGCTCGGCTTACAAGCACGAGCACTTCACCCAGGTCGAGCTGGAAGAGCTGCGCAAGAACATGGTGCGTAGCTACGAGCGCTGGTACTACGGCTACGGCCAACGCGCGCGGCGCTTCATGGAGCGCTCGCTGTACTACCTCGAGAACCCGGCCTTTGGCCGCAAGCGCCTGGGGCGTGCCTTCGGGCTGGTCCCGCCGCCGACTTCATCGAACGTGGCTTCGCGGGTGATGGAAGAGGCGGTCAAGGAGCACGAGCGGCACTCGAAGGTCTCCTGACCGATGCTGGCCTTGCTGCGTGTGCAGGCCTTGAGGCGCTAGCTCCGCGATCCTGGTGCGTCACTAGAGGGGCTCTATAGAGTGCACACTGGTGGGTGCCAGTATCGATATGCTCTCCTCTCAACCCCGCGTGACACACCTCCCACACACGCCATCACCTCTCATCCTCGTCCGCCTCGCGGGCCCACGAGACCGCGCCGAGCAAGCACAGCTCTCCGGGCATTGCTTCAAGAAGCCCGTCACCGCCGAGGCGCTCAGCTGGCGCTACGACCAAAGTCCGCACGGCGCGAGCATCAGCCTGCTTTCCGGACCCGAGGGGCAGGACGGCGTCTGTGGCTACGCCTGCAATCCGCGGCTTTTGGTGCCGCGCGGTCAACGCGAACGTGCGGCGTCGGTGGGGGAAACGGGGGATGTGATGACGCACCCGGCGTGGCGCAAGCATGGCTTGTTCCGTGCTTTGGATGCGCGCGCCATGCAGGAGTCCGCGCAGCGTGGTTGGCCGTGCGTCTATGGTCTGCCCAATCGCAAGAGCGCGCACATCTTTGTGCAGATGGGTTGGCGCGTTGTCGGCACGATTCGGACGTGGACGCAGTGGCTCGAACCGGATGAACGCGCGCGGGCACTTAGGCGACGCGAGGGCCGTTGGCGGGCGTGGACAGCACCGTGGGCCTTCCGTGTGTCGCGCCGCGCGCGTATCGCGTTGGAGCGGAGTGAAGCACTCCAAGCACCGCGCACTACCTCGCGTGTGTGGGCCCATGTGCCGCAGGAAGTGGAGCGCATCGCGCGCAGCTTGGAATCAACGCATCCGTTAGTCCTGCAGCGTGATGCCGCGTGGCTACAGTGGCGCTTTCTGCAAGGGGTCTCGCAGGCCTTTCAAGTTCAGGGCGTGTACCGCGCCGACCAGTTGGTGGGCTACTTCGTGCTCCAGCGCCCTACTTCGGAAGGCGTGGTCTGGCTCGCCGATGCCGCAGCTGTCGATGCAGACGCGTGGACCGCGTGTGCGGCGCATGCTCTGCGTCAAGCGCGTGCTTGGGGAGCGTGCGCACTGCGTGCCAACGCCATTGATGAGGGCCCTTGGGGCCGTTGGCTCCAGCAATGGGGCTTCACGCCGCCGCGCGCGCACGACCACTTGAACGTCATTCTCTACACGCACGACCCGCAGCATCCGGTGGCGCAGCTTGCCCAAGACGCGCGCTCGTGGTGGTTCACGGATGCTGACCGCGATGACGAGACGATGGGCTAGTGCGACCCCAGTGATGTAGGCTACACGCAGTGAGCAAGCACCGACTCAAACTGGCTGTACGCAATGTAGCGGCACACACGCTGTACGCCACGGGCTTGCATGCACTGGTGCAGCGCTTGAGCCGTCCGCGCGTGCTGATTCTG
>CAIKQM010000334.1 GCA_903829565.1 uncultured Planctomycetota bacterium | reverse complement strand
GCGGTCATTGATGTCGACACCCAAAATCCCGAAGCGGCGCGCCTCGGCGGCGGGAATCTCGACGGCGCCGATCGTCAGCGCGGCACCGGTGGCGACGTGCTGCTCCAGCATGCGCCCGTAGTCCATGCGGTAGATGTGATCGCCCGACAGGATTAGGACGTGCTTGGCGCGCGAATCCTCGAGGAGGTCGAGGTTCTGGTAGATCGCATCCGCGGTACCCACGTACCACTTCTCGTGGCTGGCATGGTGCGGGGGCGCGACGCTGATGAACTGCTCGAGCCGGCGCGGCAGGAAGTTCCAGCCGAAACGGATGTGCTCCTCAAGGCTGCGCGCTTGGTACTGGGTCAGCACGTGGATGCGCCGCAGTCCCGAGTGGATGCAGTTCGACAGCGTGAAGTCGATGATGCGGTAGCTGCCGCCGAAGGGCACCGCGGGTTTCGAGCGCCGCAGGGTCAGGGGCTTGAGGCGCTCGCCTTGGCCGCCGGCGAGCACGAAGGTCAATGTGTCCTTGAGTTCCTGCGTGAGGTACATGCACCCACAGGATGCCCGTCGAGGCGATACTGGTCCAGACCAGTGTGCACGATGTTGAACCGGCTTGTGCCATTGGCGAACGCCTACGCGGGTTTCAGCGTGATGCGGACTGGCATTCCGGCGATTCTTGTCGCCGGGACTCGCCGAGACTCGGCGGGGCGAGGGCTGGCCGGATGTCGGCCTATCCACCAGTGCCCTGCTTACGAAGGCACATCGGCCTCCCAATCGATCCAGGCTTAGGCGCTAGTGGCTTCTCGCGAGCGGCCCAATACAACCCAGACGCACGGGCGCCTCCGGATGGGACAAAAAACCAGTTGTTCTGACGAAGTTGCTACGGGGCGGTGGCCAACTCGTGCACAACCACCCACGCCAGTATCGTAGGATGCTCCTCCCATGGCCAAGGTCGACGTCAACACCCTCCCCGACGAAGCACACAAGCGCCTCTTCGTGCGCCAAATGCTGGAGGACGTCCAAGCCCTCGATCGCATGATCAACGAGGGCTGGATCGAAAAGGGCGTGCGCCGCATTGGCGCGGAACAGGAGTTGTTCCTCCTCGACTCGACCCTGCAGCCGGTGAACAAGGCGCTGCCGATCCTGGCGCGCTTGCCCAAAGAGTCGTTCACCACCGAGCTGGCGCAGTTCAACTTGGAAGCGAACTTGCTGCCGCGCGTGTTTGGGGGGACTTGCCTCTCGGACATGGAGGGCGAGTTGCTGCACCTGCTGGACTTGGCGCGCGATGCGGCGCGCGAAGAGAAGACGCAGTTGGTGATGTGCGGCATCTTGCCGACGTTGGATCAGTCGCACTTGGGGATCGAGTCGTTGACGCCGATCCCGCGCTACAAGGCGCTCAACGACATCTTGGTCGGCTTGCGCGGCGGCCGCTTCCAGGCGGTGATCAAGGGCCTCGATGAGCTGAACACGCACCACGACAATGTGCTGCTCGAGGCGTGCAACACGAGCTTCCAGCTCCACTGGCAAGTGTCGGCCGAGGAGTTCGCGCGCCACTACAACATCGCGCAGATGGTCGTCGCGCCGCTCTTGGCCGCCGGTGCGAACTCGCCGGTGCTGTTGCGCCATCGCTTGTGGCACGAGACGCGCGTGGCCTTGTTCCAGCAGTCGATCGATGTGCGCACCGAGCAGAAGGTGCAGCGCGGCATGCGCCAGCGCGTCAGCTTTGGCGACCGCTGGGTCAAGGACTCGATCCTTGAGATCTATCGCGACGACATCGCGCGCTTCCGCGCGCTGATCACGACCGGCGAGGACCAATCGCCGCTTGAGATGTTGGATCGCGGGGAAGTGCCGCAGTTGAAGGCTCTGCGCCTGCACAACGGCACGGTCTATCGTTGGAACCGTCCGTGCTATGGCATCAGCGAAGGCAAGCCGCACTTCCGCATCGAGTGCCGCGTGCTGCCCGCCGGCCCGAGCGTCATCGACGAGATGGCCAACGCCGCGTTCTTCT
>CAIKQM010000333.1 GCA_903829565.1 uncultured Planctomycetota bacterium | reverse complement strand
GGGAGCAAGGCACCACGCTGTTCGTGGGGCGTGCGGGCCATGGCTTGGTGGCCGACGGAGAGGCGCGCTGGATCGAGGCCTTGGTGGATGAAGTCGATGCGGTGTGCATCGATGTGGGCTTCAGTGACGGCGAAGCCTTGGAACGCTGGGTGCATACGGGTGAGGGCACCTTGTCACAGTTGCTTGACGAGGCTGCTCCATGGGCCTGGGATCGGGTCGGTGCCGAGCGTGTCTTGCGCGCGCTGCGTGAGCGTTGCGAGCGCACTCCGCAGGCGCTGCCGCGCTTGGTTGGCGTCGGGATCGGCAGTCCGAAGCGTGAGTACCTCCGGGCTCAAGCCTTCGTCGAGGAGGCCGACTTCAACCTTGGCCATCGCACCGGCATTGTGCTCGGGCCGCTGCGCCAAGAAGACCCCGATGGCCGTACGCGCTGGTACCAGCTGGATGCGGCCGAGCGCTATGTCATGCGTGTGGCGATTGGGGAGGCATACAACGTGCTCTCTGACCAACGCGAGCAATACGCCGAGACGCTGGGCGCAAAGAAGACTGAGCTGGGCATCCAGTCCATGCTCGCCTTGTCGAATGTGGAGCGCAGCCTGTCATGGTCCATCGAGCCGAGTGAGATGGATCCGCATGGCGACATGCTGGCGGGTATGGTCGCTTGGACGCGTTCCCACCTGCCGCCGGCTGCCAAGGTGGTGTGCTTGGTCTTGGGCCGTGATGCCTTGCGCGGTAGCGATGCGCACAGCGCCGCAGCTTGCTTGGAGCGCACTACAGGAGCCAAAGTGTCCACTCTGTTGGTGGTGGGGACGCACTTGACGGTGCGCGCCGCGGACGCTTCGGTCACCGGGGTACAGCCGCGCACGCTAGAGCTGAAGTTGGCCCAAACACAGGGCTTTTTGAGCGATCTGCAGGCGGCATTGCCCGAGCCCGCCCTGTTGGATGTGCGCGCGTTAGCTGCTGCTGAGGTGTCTGGCGAAGGCCGCAAGGCGCTTGCGCAGCGTTGGTCAGAGCCCCACACGGTGTTGCTGGCCGCGCGCAGCATGGGCTCCGAGGCTGAAGCCGCGGTCGAGATGCGGCCGGTCAAGGACGCGGACTTTGTGTACTGGGTGCCTACGCAACCCAAGCCGCCCGTGAAGCGCTGAGCGTGCAGCAGTAGCCTGTGGAGGATGTGGAAACCGCCCTTTGTAGGCCTGCTCGTCGCGCTGTTGGTGCAGTCACTGTGTTGGCTGCGCTGGTTGCCGCACGCTGACAGTGGCTTGGGGCATGACTGGTCGTACTTCTTGCCGCGCCTGTTGGCCGGCGAGTATCACGCGGCTGTGTCAAGTATTTGGGACACGCCTTGGTTCACGCCTGCCTTTGGTGCCGGTTTGCCCTTGGCGGCGCATCCTGCGTCGGTGTGGCACTCGTTCCCGCAGTGGTGTGCGTGGTTCGTGGGGCCGCTTGCGGCGGCACAAGCGACCTTGTTGGCCTGTACGCTGGTTGCGTACACGGGGATGTACCTGTACGCGCGTGATGTGCTGCGCGTGACGCCCTGGGTGGCCGCGGCGGCTGCGCTCGTGCTGGCGTTGGAGGCCTTTGTGCCAGCACGGCTGGTGGTCGGGCACTTGGGCTTTCACTCGCAAGCACTCGGGCCGTTGTTGGCTTGGTGTCTGCTGCGTCCTGGGCGTTCGCTGGCTTGCACCTTGGGTGCAACCCTGTTGGCGACGTACATCGTGTTGTCGGGCAATGTGTACGGAGCGCCTGCCATTGCGCTGTGGATTTCAGGTGCGGCTGCCGTGGCTGTGTGGCGTGGCGCCGATTGGCGCGTCTT
>CAIKQM010000332.1 GCA_903829565.1 uncultured Planctomycetota bacterium | reverse complement strand
GCCCCGGCCCTGTCCGGCTGGCTGTTGGTGCTGGTCCCCGTATCGGGAGCCTTAGGTGCTTGCTGCACGACCGTGCCTAGCAACGCGCAATTGCTGCAGACCTCCTTCCGCACTCCTGAAGCCACGCTGGAATCTTTCCGGCTGGCCTGGCGCTGCGATGAACCGGACTTGGAGTACCGCTGCCTCTCCGTACGATTCACCGCAGAATTGGGACTTTCGCAGCTCGCTTGGCGCGAGGCCCGCGCGGAAGTGCTCCGCGACAGCGGGCTGTCCAGCTTGTTCGTGGACCGCCTCCAACCCACGTCTCCCGCTCGGATCCGCGGCGATGAGGCTTGGCTGGAGGTCGGCTCGTTGGGCAAGACCCTACAGCTGCACTTCGTGCGCGAGAGCGTCGGCCGCGTCTGGGCCAATGGCAAGCTCGTCGCGGACGAAGATCTCGACTGGAGCAGCGCCGTGGGCACGCAATTGGTCGAGGACCAACCGCATGCTTGGGGCCGCCTCCCTGCGGCAGCGGCCCCTGACCAGATCGATGAACTGCGCCTGTCGCGCGAGTGGAAGCTCGACGGCTTGGTCCAGCCCTAGCCCGCGCCCAGCCCGTCCGGTTTACTTGACAGGCGGCAAGAGCGTCTCGCCCTGCATCGCATCGACGATGCGCGACACCAGACGCACGACGCGACGAATCTTGTCGGCGTCGATCTTCTCGACATCATCGCCGGGCTTGTGATAGTCCGCGTGCACATCCGCGAACAAGAACATCACGGGGATGCCCAGTTTGGCAAAGCTCGCGTGGTCGCTGCGGCTCCAGTATTCATCTGCGCTGCGCAGCTTGGGAAAGCCCTCGAGCGGTGACAGCTGGTCCGCCAACAGGCCCAAGCCGTTGAAGTGCTTGTCCAGTTTAGTTGTCGGGGTCACCATCAAGTCATCGGGCGCATTGCGACCGATCATGTCCATGTTGATGTTGGCCACCGCTTTGGCCTCGCCGGGCAGCCAAGGTTCCGCAGCCCAGGCCTGCGAGCCCCACAGGCCTTTTTCCTCGCCCGAAACCCAAATCATGGCGACCGAACGCCGCAGAGGTCCGTGGTTGGCGAGCACTTCGGCCAAGGCCAGCAGCCCCGAGGTGCCCGAACCGTTGTCATCCGCGCCGTTGTAGACCTGACCATCCGTCACGCCGACATGGTCGTAGTGGGCGCTGATCAAGATGGTCTCTTTGGACAGCACCGGATCGGAACCGGGCCAGAAGCCCACCACATTCTCGACCGTGACCTTCGAAGTGGCGTCGACGACACGCGTCTCGTTCCAGCGCAGCTTCAGTTCGCGCGCCTCCTCGCCCAAGGTCGCACTGTCCACACCTAGCGCGCTGCAAGCGCGCTCGAACGAAGCGCGCGGCATGTGCCAGTTGGTCACACTCGGGCGGTTCGTGCGCTGGTTGCGCCCCTCCTCGCCGCCTTCGCTCGGAGGTACGTAACGCGGGGAACCGGCCACCAAACGCTTGGTGCGTGCGGCAAGGCGCGTCGCCACATCGTCACCGGCCGCCGCCACCACGACCAAGGCCTTCAAGCCTTCGCTGCGGGCACGACTGAAGACCTTTTGGCGTTCGCCTGCATCGGCGGGTTCCGACACAAAGCCCACCCGATCCTTCCAATCGCCGGCGTCAAACGCAGCTGACACACCGCTGCCGAGCCAGACCGCGTCTCCCTCCGTGGTACCCGCATTGGGCACAAACGGAGTCGACAGATACAGATCCGCACCGAAGCTGAAGGTGCAGCTGCGTGTGCCATTGTCAGAAGTACTGGACAGAGAGGCCTGCGTACCCGCGGTATCCAGACGCTTGTTCGCCAGCTCGTAGGTTTGGAACCAACCGTCCTTGGCGCCCGGCTGCCAACCGAGGCGCTGCATGCGCGCCTTGAGGTAGCGCGCTGTGATGCGCAAACCTTCACTCGGTGTGTCACGGCCCTGCATCTCATCCGAGGCAATGAACTCGACATCGCTCAGAATGGCGGGCGCGCGCGCGTACTCCATCGCGCGCAACATGGGGGCGGAGGTAGGTTCCAGGCCCGAGGCAGGGACGTTGACAGCTGTGCCCGCGAGGAGCACGGACAGAAGTGCGGTGCAGACCATGCCACGAGCCTACCGCAAACAGAGTCGCTAGGTGTCGCCGAAGCTGTCGCGGCGGGAACGCTCGATGGTGGGCAGGATGCGTTGCATGTCCAAACTGGCCGGATCACGGCGCAAAGCATCGAGT
>CAIKQM010000331.1 GCA_903829565.1 uncultured Planctomycetota bacterium | reverse complement strand
GGGGATTCCGGTCGGCAAGTACGTCTTAGATCTGCGCTACGCCGATGGGGCGACAGTACGGTCCTATTGCTTGGTGGATTAGGCACCGCAGTTCTGCGCCTCAATTGATCGCGCGCGTGGCGCGCTTGGGCGCATCGTGGAGCAGACGACGGGGGTCGAATTCAGCCCAGAGCCACTGTGCCTGGCGGCCCGCATCCACCTGTGCAAACGCATTGCCCGGTCGGAAGTCCCTTGCGGGATGTCATCACAGTCCTTAACCTGATCACACAGCCGGAGCCGACTGCGAGACTCGCGTGGCGTTTGACGTACCGTTTTCTAGGGCAGACGAATCTTCCAATAAAAACATGCTCAAAATTCCGAAGCAGGTAGCTCGTGCGATGGTGATAAGCAGCGGCTTTGTCACAGCGTTCAGTTGCGTTGGATTCGCGTTGCAGCTCGCCACGCCGTGTACGTGTCCGTGGGACTGGGGATCCATGGAAACGATTGGGGCTATTCCGGCTCCTTGTGAACCTCTAAATCAGACCATCCAGATCGTCGTCGATTTCGACTGGTCCGACGGTCGTTGCCCAAGGACGGCGTGTACTGAAAAGACCTGCGATGCAGATGTTGCAATAGTTGTGAACACCGATTCTCCATGTCGGTACAAGATCTGGCGGAATACATCCGTCATCGGCGGCGGAACAGGTGGTGAGTTTTTTGCCGTAAGTAGAGATCACCTTGAGTGTGGAGACTTTGTAGATTATGTCATCCACATTGGTAGTGTCGATGTGTATCGCTTCACAAACATCTGTGTGAACTGTAGTTCACCGGGTGGCTAGGAGTCCATCATGAAGCGAGGGTTCCTACTAGGCTTGATGTGCGGTGCTTGTGCGGCTGTGGTTGTGTACATCGCCACCTTGCTTGTTTCGCCAGCTACGCCTAGTGGTGCGCTGGGGGCCGTTCCTGAAAACGCCTCAGCCAGCAATCCGCACCGAGGTTTCACATGGCTTGCACGTTCCGAGGCAGGGGTTGAACGTGAAGCCCTTGCCCAGCGTCCTGTCAGCGAGCGCCATGAGGTTGTGCATCAAGTCAGCACCGAGATGCTGGACTCTGCTAAAGAAACAGGGCCTGTGGTGCGCATGTCATCGCTGAAGCGATGTCTTGAAGATGCCGAACTGAACCCGCTCGGTCTGGCTTGTGACGACAAGGAACTCCGAGCTAGGATCGAGCGCATTATTGCTGCTACTAACGAAGAAATAGACTCGCTGCGGAGCGGGCGAGAGAGCATTCGGAATGCTGTATTTGCCGCAAAAATGCAATCGGGACTGGATGGGCCTGAAACGTGGGCTGCAATCCCCCGTGGGGAGGTAGTCGCCCTCATGCGCCAGTACCAGAGGGTGAATGGCATCACTCAGCCTGAGCAGGGGACCGTTATTCGACGTTCGGATCTCGGCGAGGTGCCGGACTTTGATGCCGAAATGAAGCGGGTGTTCAACAATGGACGTAATGAAGTCAGGCAGCTAATAGCGTCGCTGTGCTCGAAACATTAGAGTGCGCGAAGGATGCTTCGCGGTGTTCCGCTTGCGCGAACTCGTCACAAGGGGACATTCACGCCATGCCCTTTACTTGGACTTCCGCTTCTTGGTGAGCGTGGTGCGCAACGCGCGACGTAGCTTTGACCATTCCTTGGCGGTCATCTCACGCGCTGGGGAATTGAGGCTGGCGAGGATCTGGAGCTCAAACGCCTCTTGCTCATGCGCTTTCTGGTCCGCGTGAATCAAACGGCGGATGTACTCGCTGGGAGTACTGCAGCCGCTGGCCGCAGCCTGCTTGCGGACATAGTCCTTCTGAGACGACGGCAACGAGACCGTCATGCTGGTCAGTTCCTGCCTGTCGCTCATAGTCTGGAGCTTAGTGCGACTGTGAGAATCTGACAAAGTCTCACAGGATTGGAGGACTACGAGTTCGAACGTGAGCCTCGGTGTGTGGGCGTCGTTTGATAGCAGTCAGGGATCAGTGCAAGACGCAGATGAGGTACTCGTGCGGAAGAAGTGACCGAGGCGGTTGCCCGCCATTGTCCGCGAGCGGAACGACGGCAGCATGGCATGGCTGATTGGATGGTCTGTAGAAGCCTGCACCGTTGTCGAAGCGGCTGCGCCAACCCAGGCGACGCACATCGCCCTATGCGCACCCTCAGGACGCCCGCGATCTCCGCGCTATAGATGCAGAAGCAGCGCGGTGCACTGCACCCAGAAACAACCGGCGCCCACGCGGGTCGTGCGCAGCCGAGACATTGGAGCGGGCGACGGGGTTCGAACCCGCGACATTCAGCTTGGGAAGCTGACACTCTACCAACTGAGTTACGCCCGCAGCCGGTGGGTGCGGAGTGTAGCGCGGCGCGCGTGGCGCGGCTATCAGAAGATGCCGTCGATCTCGCCGTCGGGGAGGAGGCGGATCTTCTCGGCGGCGGGGACTTGGGGCAGGCCGGGCATGCTCATGATGTCGCCGGCCATGGCGACGACGAAGCCGGCGCCGGCGGAGAGGCGCAGTTCGCGGATCGGCAGGATGTGGCCGGTGGGCGCGCCCTTGGCGTCGGGGTCGGCGCTGAAGCTGTATTGGGTCTTGGCGATGCAGACCGGGAGGTGGCCGTGGCCGGCGGCCTCGAGGGCCTGGGCGCGCTTGATGACCGCGGGTTGCGGCGCGATGCCGGAGGCGCGGTAGATGCGCGTGGCGATGGTCTCGATCTTCTGCAAGAGCGGCAGCTCGAGCGGGTAGAGCGGTGTAAAGTTCGCTTGACGCGACTCGATGCGCGCCACGGCGGCGCGCGCGAGAGCCTCGGCGCCGGCGCCGCCCTTGGCCCAGTGTTCGCACAGGATCGCTTGCGCGCCGACGTGCGCGCAGCCGGCCTCGACGGCGGCCAGCTCGGCGGCGGTGTCGCTGACGAAGCGGTTGATGGCGACGAGCACCGGCAGGCCGAACTGCGCGAGGTTCTCGCAGTGGCGCTGCAGGTTGGCGAGGCCGCGTTGCACCGCAGCGACGTCTTCGGTGCCAAGCTGCTTGGCATCGGCGCCGCCGTGCAGCTTGAGCGCGCGCACTGTCGCCACGACGACGGCGAGTTCGGGCTTGAGGCCGGCCGTGCGGCACTTGATGTCGAGGAACTTCTCCGCGCCGAGATCTGCGCCGAAGCCGGCTTCGGTCACGACATAGTCCGCGAGGCGCAGCGCCGCGTTCGTGGCCGTAACCGAGTTGCAGCCGTGCGCGATGTTGGCGAACGGGCCGCCGTGGATCAGCACCGGGTTGCCCTCGAGCGTCTGCACGAGGTTGGGCTTCATCGCGTCCTTCAAGATCACGGCCATTGCAGGCGCGGCCTTAAGGTCGCCGGCTGTGATGGGCTTGAGGTCGCGCGTTTCTGCCACGACGATGCGTGACAAGCGCGCCTCCAAGTCGTGCAGGTCGCGCGCCATGCACACGATGGCCATGACTTCGGAGGCGGTGGTGATGTCAAAGCGACCTTGGCGCGGGTAGCCGTTGCCCGGGCCGCCAAGGCCCATGGTCACATCGCGCAAGGCGCGATCGTTCATGTCCATCACGCGCGGCCAATGGATGCGGCGCACATCGATGCCGAGCGCGTTGCCCCAATACACGTGGTTGTCGAGCATCGCCGCCAACAAGTTGTGCGCGGTCGTGATGGCGTGGAAGTCGCCCGTGAAGTGCAGGTTGATGTCGGCCATCGGAATGACCTGCGCGTAGCCGCCGCCGGTCGCGCCGCCCTTCATGCCGAAACACGGGCCGAGTGACGGTTCGCGCAGCGCGATGGTTGTGCGCTTGCCGATGCGATTGAGCGCATCGCCGAGACCGATGGTGGTGGTGGTCTTGCCCTCACCTGCGGCAGTGGGGTTGATCGCCGTGACTAGGATCAGGTGTCCAGTTTGCTTGTCAGCCAGACCCGGGATCTCGGCCAGATCGAGCTTGGCCTTGGCGCGACCGTAGGGCTCGAGTGCGGTCTCCGGAACACCTAGCCTTGCGGCGACCTCCAACATGGGGCGAGGCGTGGTGCGGCGGGCGATTTCGATGTCCGTGGGGTGGGCGCTCATGGCGCGAGGATGCTAGCGAGCGCGTGGGGGCGCATGCCAGACTGCAGTCATGCAGGAGGGCGGAGACTTCGAGGATCGTGCGCGTTTGGAGCGCGCGTATCGCGCTACGCGCTACACCGCGGCGCGCGAAGGTGTGTCGGTGTGCATTCGCATCGGCGAAGTGTGTGCGCAGCTGGACCCGTGGTTGGTTGCCGCCCACGCGCAGGAGTGGGCCTATGTGACGGCTTGCAATCCGCGCTCGCGTGTGCTGAGTGCCGAACAGAACGCGGCGCGCATGGCTGCGTTGGTGGTGGACTTGGGCGTGATCGGCTGGCCGATGGTGCATGGGGCGGGTGAGCCCGCCCCTGACGAGGCTAGTCAAGTAAACTGGACAGCGGAGCCTAGTGTGTTGGTGCTGGGTTTGTCGCGCGAGGCTGCGCTGGAACTTGCGGTGCGCTACGACCAGCATGCGTTCGTGTATGGCCGGCGCGGGCAAGCCGCAGAGCTGGTTTGGACATCACATCACGATGGGGTGATGTGAGAAATCTCGTCAAGTTTTCCTTGCACAGGCACCGATAGCCGCATAGTCTGCAACACAGCATCAGGAACGGTCCCGGCGAGGGGATCTGCCAACCTGCCTTGGAGAGGCAAGGTGGCCTGGCTGATCCCCGTGGGGTCCGCCGATGCGCGCGCGACGCGTTGACGTCGCGGCGAACGAAGTCTCCAGTGCCGGCCTCCCCGTTGGGAGCGAGCGCCGCAGCACTCCTGGTGCGCACGAAACCTTATGGTGCGCAACACATTGCTCGACGCGTCGGAAGTCCTTCACGCTCGGCCCGCTAATTTTCAGCCTGCTTCGACCTACATCAGGACGGCCACTTGCACCGCACTCGACGAGGCTATCGTCGTGGCGCGCGCTAGCGGCACGCGCTTGGTGATCCTCTCGGGGCCTTCGGGCTCGTCCAAGACCTTTGCGGCGCGGCACGCAGCGCAACGGCTGGGTTTGCCGCAATTCCTCGTGGAAATCAGTGCTGCGACGGCAGCCGAGGACTTGCTGGAACGGCCGTGGACGACAGCGGACGGTCGCTTGGTGTGGGTCGAACAAGCGGTCCTGCGCGCGGCGCGTGAAGGCGCCGTCGTCGTGTTGGATGAGTTCGATCTGGCTTCGCCCAAGCTGCTGGGGCGCTTGCATGGTTTATTTGACACGCACGGCAGCGTGCGTTTGGCCTCGGGCGAAGAGCTCGTGCCGCATCCCGACTTCTTGGTGCTGGCGTGCTGCAACGGTTTGCGGCGCGACACTGGCGGCGCGTATTCGGTGCAGCTGATCAGTAGCGCGTTCTTGGGGCGCGCTGTCTTCGTGGCGGGGGACTTCTTGTCCGAGGCCGACGAAGTGAGCATCTACACGGCCGCGGGCTATGCCCAGGAGACCGCAACGCAGGTGTACAAGGCGCTGTACGCGTTGCGCGGCCAGTTCAAGCTCGGTGCATTCACAGTGCCACCGAGCCCACGCCTGGGTTTGCGCGTGTTGGCCGCGTTGAAGAACGGCCTATCCGCCGAACGCGCGTGGAGCCTCGCGCTGTGCGATGGCTTGGATGAGAAGGCCAAGCAGGTGGTGGCGACCTGCCTCAGTGCGAGCAGTCATCTGTGAGTCACCGACACACATCGCTAACGACTAGGAGTACACGACATGTTCACTGAGTTGAAGAAACCGCGTATGGCACGCGCTCGTGATTGGGATTTAGAGGTTCAAGGCATCATCGCCGACGTGGACTGCTATGTGCGAGCAGATCCGAAAGGAGAGCTTGTTCGTGATGCATGGGAGGCGTTGCTGCTCACGCAGCGCTTGGTTGACTTGCGTGTGACCGAGCGATGGCTGAACAAGAGCGGTCGCACCTGGTTAGACACATGGCTCTATCAGAGGGGTGGCGTACGCCTGTACGC
This sequence comes from uncultured Planctomycetota bacterium, assembly GCA_903829565.1. Taxonomy (GTDB): domain Bacteria; phylum Planctomycetota; class UBA1135; order UBA1135; genus SXXH01. Next base: position 674 of record CAIKQM010000331.1, on the reverse strand, counting down.
ACGCCGCCTGTGCGGGGTCTGGACGTGGGCTGACTGGGACGCAATTGTTCCTAGAAGTCCTGGATGCGAAGGGGACGGACATGTGACTGAGTCTGGGCGTCCTCAGGGCGAGTCCAGCAATTCATATGGGACCGCAGAAGCCCTCCTCAAGGGAGCCCACAGGTGTGCCAGCGACTGGAAGCGACAGGACATCCTGCAGCACCTGGATCAAGTGACTCATGCAAGGGCCGCAGCGCTGAAGTACCCACAGCCTAAGTCCTTAGTCAGCGAGCTCAACCGAGATGGCCGCGCATTCACCAGTAGGCCGTGCCCTCCGTTGTCCTTGCCCATGCTGGCGTTTGCGAGCGAATTGACAGCCAACGGCGACACCGGATGGCATCCAGCACCAGACAGTGGTTCGTTTGTGCACTCCAGTCAGCTTGCTCCTTGGCGAGCCGGACTTGTGCGTTCGCCACTTGCAGAGCGCCAAGAGGCGGATGCGCCTCTTGCCGTAGCCGTGCTGGTGGACCGCTCCGGCAGCACATCCTACCTTCTGGAACCACTCTGGCATGGCGCTTGTGCGTTGGTGAAAGCTCTGCGTGATGTTGGACACGCAGCGGCTCTCGATTGGTGGGATGACATTGGTGTGCAGTCAGGCAACGGCTCCGGCGCGCTGCTTGGTTGGCACGAAACGG
>CAIKQM010000330.1 GCA_903829565.1 uncultured Planctomycetota bacterium | reverse complement strand
GCAATCCTGAATGAGTTCGAGGTCGACTCCGAGGCTGCGATTTGCGACAATCCACAAGGTTTAGCCCCGTTCAGCCCCCCCGGCCGCCAGCCCCCACCGCAAAACCACGATGCCCCGCCGCGACGACATCAAGTCCATCCTCATCATCGGCTCGGGTCCGATCGTCATCGGACAGGCCTGCGAGTTCGACTACTCCGGCACGCAAGCCTGCAAGGCACTGCGCGAGGAGGGTTACCGCGTGATCCTCGTCAACTCGAACCCGGCGACGATCATGACCGACCCGGACATGGCCGATGCGACCTACATCGAGCCCATCACGGTCGAAGGCGTGGCGAAGATCCTAGAGAAGGAGCGGCCTGACGCAATCTTGCCGACGCTCGGCGGACAAACGGGCCTCAACACGGGTCTAGGTTTGCACGACTCGGGCGTGTTGGAGCGCCTCGGCATCGAGATGCTCGGCGCGAGGGCCGAAGTCATCCGCAAGGCCGAGGATCGCAACCTCTTCCGCACCGCCATGACGGAGTGCGGCTTGAACAGCGCGCGCTCGGGCATCGCGCACACGATGGAAGATGCGCGTCGCGTGATGGCGGAGATCGGCTTGCCGTGCGTGATTCGCCCCGGCTTCACGATGGGCGGCACAGGTGGCGGCATCGCGTACAACGTGGACGAGTTCGAGGCGATCGTGGCGCGCGGTTTGGCCGCTTCGCTCAACTCGGAAGTGCTGATCGAAGAGTGCCTCTCGGGCTGGAAAGAGTTCGAGATGGAGGTGATGCGCGACAAGAACGACAATGTCGTCATCGTGTGCTCGATCGAGAACCTCGATCCGATGGGCGTGCACACGGGTGACTCGATCACCGTCGCGCCGGCGCAAACGCTGACCGATCGCGAGTACCAAGACTTGCGCAACGCGTCGATCAAGATCATGCGCGAGATCGGCATCGAGTGCGGCGGCTCGAATGTGCAGTTCGCAATCAACCCCAAAGACGGGCGCATGATTGTGATCGAGATGAACCCGCGCGTGTCGCGCTCGTCGGCGCTGGCCTCCAAGGCCACGGGCTTCCCGATTGCCAAGTTCGCGGCCAAGCTCGCTGTGGGCTACACGCTCGATGAGCTGAAGAACGACATCACCAAGATGACGCCGGCGTGCTTTGAGCCGACGATCGACTACACGGTGGTCAAGATCCCGCGCTTTGCGTTCGAGAAGTTCAAAGGCGCGGACCGCACCTTGACCACGCAGATGAAGAGCGTGGGCGAGACGATGGCGATCGGGCGCACCTTCAAGGAAGCGCTGCAAAAGGCGGTGCGTGGCCTTGAGACCGGACGCACCGGCATCGGCCTCGATCCGCGCGATCCGGCCGAAGTGATCGCCGCCGATCCGGCCGAGTTGACGCGCACCCTGCGCGTGCCGAACGACCAACGCATCTTGGCGCTGCGAGCGGCCTACCGCGCGGGCTGGAGCACCGACGAGATCTTCGAGGCGACCAAGATCGATCCGTGGTTCTTGGAGAACATCCGCGAGCTGGTCGAGTTCGAAAGCGAACTTTCCGGCGCCAAGCCCACCAAGGAGCTGCTACGCGAAGCCAAGCGTCTGGGCTACAGCGATCGCCAGCTGGCGCTGGCCTTTGGCATGGATGAGGCCTCGGTCACCAAGCTGCGCGAAGAGCTCGGCGTCCGTCCGACCTACAAGATCGTCGACACCTGTGCGGCCGAGTTCGAGGCTGCGACGCCGTACTACTACTCCACTTGGGAAGACGAGAGCGAGCTGCGCGAGACCAAGCGCGAGCGCGTCATGATCCTGGGTGGCGGACCGAATCGCATCGGCCAAGGCATCGAGTTCGACTATTGCTGTGTGCACGCGGCCTTCGCCGCACGCGAGATCGGGCGCGACGCCGTGATGGTCAACTCGAACCCCGAGACGGTGTCAACTGATTATGACACCTCCGATGACCTGTTCTTCGAGCCGTTGACGCACGAAGATGTGATGAACATCGTCAAGGCCATCAAGCCCAAGGGCATCATCGTCCAGTTCGGCGGCCAAACGCCGCTGAACTTGGCTGCGGGCCTGCACAAGGCTGGCGCACCGCTGATCGGCACGTCGGTCGAGTCGATCGACCGCGCTGAGGACCGCGAGCTGTTCAACGCGATGATCAAGAAGCTCGGCCTGCACCAGCCCGACTCGGGCATGGCGCGCGACACGGCCGAAGCCTTCGCCGTCGCGCGGCGCATCGGCTATCCGGTGCTCGTGCGTCCGAGCTATGTGCTGGGCGGACGCGCGATGGAGATCGTCTATGACGATGCGGCCCTCGAACACTACATGCACACCGCGGTGCAAGTGACACCCGATCGACCGATCTTGGTCGACAAGTTCCTCGAAGACGCGATCGAAGTCGATGTCGACTGCATCGCTGACGGCAAGACCGTGGTGATCGGCGGCATCATGGAGCACATCGAAGAGGCCGGCATCCACTCGGGTGACTCGACCTGTGTGCTGCCCCCGCACACGCTGGGCGTCGAGGTGATCGACGAGATCCGCGCCGCCACGCACGCCATGGCCAAGGAACTCAAGGTCATCGGCCTCATGAATGTGCAGTACGCGGTCAAGGACGATCGCGTGTATGTGCTTGAGGTCAATCCGCGTGCCTCGCGTACGGTGCCCTTCGTCTCCAAGGCGATCGGCGTGCCGCTGGCCAAGCTGGCCGCCAAGATCATGTGCGGCATGACGCTCGAGGAGCTGGGCTTCACGGAAGAGGTGACGCCGCCCTACTTCTCGGTCAAAGCCCCAGTCTTCCCGTTCAACAAGTTCCCCGGTGTCGACATCACGCTCAGCCCCGAGATGCGCTCGACGGGTGAAGTGATGGGCATCGACGCCAACTTGGGCCACGCGTTTGTGAAGGCGTACCTCGCTGCTGGACTCAAGCTGCCCAAGCGCGGTCGTGTGTTCTTGTCTGTCAAGAATTCCGACAAGCGCACCGTCGTGGCCGAAGCACGCACTTTGGCCGCGCTGGGCTATGAATTGGTCGCGACTGATGGCACCTGGCGCGCGCTCAAGAGCGCAGGCATTCCCGTGTCGCGCGTCAACAAAGTCCACGAAGGCCGCCCGCACATCGTCGACACGATCAAGAACCGCGAGATCGACCTGATCTTGAACACGCCCTACGGCAAGCAGCAGCGCATTGACGACTCGGCGATCCGCGCCGCGGCCGTCACCGCCGGCGTGCCGTGCGTGACGACGCTAGCCGGCATCAGCGCCGTGGTCAGCGCGCTCTCCGCACTGCACCGCGCCGACTGGAGCGTGCGCAGCGTGCAAGAGCACCACGCTACGCATACCAAGAAGCCGTTGCGCATCCCCGCCCTCGCGCGCTGAGCGCCAATCGCCTGCCTTAAGTGCATGCGGGGTGCGAGCCTTCATGCATGAAGCGCGGTTAGCTTGCTGAAGGCGGCCTCGGCTCTAACGCATTGCTCTCGGCGCATGAAGTGAGTGCCCCGCAGGCAACGCCAACCTCCGAGCTGCCCAAAAATTCGAATGAGCTGAACAGGCATTTGCCGGACTTCCTATCTGCTTGTACATAGACCCAACAAGAATTGACCTAGCTCGCCTTGACATTCGTCGAGCAGTCTAGAAAAGTGCGGATAGGATTGTTCGACATCGTCGTCGTCAAGCCCATCCCTTTCATCCCTTGGAGGCAGTAATGCTTCAACGCGCCATACTCGTAGCAGTCATCCTTTCAGCAAACTGCGTTCTTTTTCCTACGACATCCGTTGCGCTCGATGGCACGGACGGCTGCATTGGTTCTGTTGTGCAGCTGAGCGTCGGGGCAGCTAAGCAGCTTCGCTGCAGCAAGATCTCGCCTTGCACGACAAGCTGCAGCAAGCTCGATGTGCTACTGGTGTTCCCAGACGAGACCGAAGTCACCGCCAAGATTTGCAATTGCGACGGGACGACAGACGACAATTGTTGCTCCATCGCGCTAGCAGCAGACGGTGAGATTTACGCCACCGGACGCTGCGCGGGCAACCAGCTGCCTGGACAAAATTGCCCCGCAGGGCAACTATGCGGCATGAGTTTGCCTTCTCCCGACGATTACCCGCGGGTATTCAACACCAGTTGCTTCTGACTGCCCTGCTGGCTTTTCGGGATTTCGATATGAAGCGATTCCTCACTCGTGGTGCCGCACTAGCACTGGCCCTCGGCTTGGTTTGGCTCTGGCTGGCACAGGATCGTCGGTCGCCTGAGCCAGAAACCGCGCAAGTTCCAAGGCCCTACTCGGCTTCGTTGGAGGCCGAATCAACCGAGGACGCATCCTCTGCAACGCTTGCGGATCTATCTGCAGCCAATTCGACCCATCAGTCGCAAGCTAGACGTGCACGCAGTACCGTACAGCGCTCGGAACCGTGCACGGTTATCGTTGTGGATCGTTTCGAAAATCCCATTGCGGGCGCCAGTGTCGCCTATGGATCCGACAACGTACTCGTACCTGCGGGGGTCACGGGGCCGAACGGGACTTTCGACTTGCCCTTCGAACTAAGCCCTCCACTGAAGCTGGCTGTCCGTGCCCCGGGCTTTGGCGACGAGGTCCTGCAGTTCCCTGCTTCCTTGCCGACAAACATCCGCGTGGTTTTGCACGGCTTGGCAACCATCGAGGGGATTGCTGTGCTTCCTGATGGTGGGAATGTCGGCGCGGGTATCCGAGTTGTTGCCTACACACGGCAGGGCACGGCCAGTCTAGTCGAGCTGGCTGTAGATGCGCTCGCAGGCGACCCACGCGTACACCAAACCACCACGGATGAGAGCGGGCGATTCAGCATTGCAGGGCTTTCGGAGTCGCGTTCCTATGCTCTGTTCGCGGGAGGCAACGGGCTGCTGTCGCTGGAGGGCCCGCAAGACCTGCGCCCGGGCGGAAATTCTGGCAGCAACTCGGGCAGGAGTGATCCCATTCGGATCGAGATGTGGTTCGGACATGCGGTTGCCTATGCGTTCGTTGAGACAAACGGCCAAAAACTGACAGCCAAGGATCTGCAGACTCCCATTCGCTTTCAGACCGTGCCTGAAGTCGGGCGGCTCGACGGTGTGCCACATCTTGGTGCCGCGGTCTTGGCGGGTCTGCCGCCGGACTTGGCGGTCAAGGGCTCCAACCTGAATGTACGGGTGTACGCCTCGGATCGCGACGTTGCTAGGGCAGGGCCCGTTCGCGTACTGGCGGATCCACCCGGGTATCGCCCTATACAACACGAGCTGTGGACGCTGCCCTTGCGTTCCTTGGCTGAAGAGACATTGATCCCGATCCAACGCACTGCATCGGGCTTCGGCAGCATTCAGGTGCGCTTGACGAACGGACGAGTGGAACAGCCGGCCGTGTGGCGCGGAGCGCTGGGTACATTGGTACTCACCGATGAAAGCGGAGGCGCAGATTCGCGCTACATTCGTTGGCTCTCGCCCCAGGCTGGTGAATTGACGCGCGTGCCGTATGGCAGGTACTTGGCGCGCTTCGTATCAGTACCCGACGGGACCTTTGTTTGGCCCCCGCCCAAAGTTTCAGGCCTCCCCGTGCACGTGAGCTCGGAAGCAGCCGAGGTGGAGATTGACTGCTCGACCGCGGGCTCACTGATGGTGGAGTTCGAGAACCAAGACGGCAGCGCGTACGGTGGCCGGGTGCTGCTGTTTTTGACAAGTGGCGAGGTGCGCGCAGGGCCACGCGGCGTGGAGCTCGTCATGGGTCCGATCCGCGGGAGCATGCGCTTCGAGCGCAGCCCTTGCCTGCTGCCGCTCGTAGGTGCCGGTTCGCACGTGGTCATGTTCGACGAGCCCGCGTTCGGCGTGGATGGCCAACAGCAAGTAGTGGTGCAGGTGGCGGCGCAGAGGGCCGCGCACCTGCGAGCCACGGAGATCATCAAGCCGCGTTGAGCGGACTGGCCGGCGCCAGTTCCTCTTGCAAGCGCAGGACCGGACGCGAGCGGTTGCACCAACGCAACAACACTTCGAGGCCTGCCGCGCCGGACAGCTCGGGACGGAACTGCGTGATCAGGACCGCGCCGCGCTCCAACGAAGCGAGTTGCAAGCCTTCCGCATCGCTGATGGTGCAGGCCCATCCGGGCGGTGGGCGCGTAGCTCGGTAGCGCCGTTGGAACGCGTAGCGGCCGTTGGGCACCGGGCTCGACTCCGTGGCGCTCCATACCTGTTGCCACGCACAAGCCTCGGGGGCTCGATCACCGAGTTCGCTGTGCAAGTCGAGCGCAGCCAAACCGCGTCGACCTTCCTCAGCGCAACCGAGACCGATCATCTGCATCGCGGTACCCACCACCAGCGTCGGGCGACCCGCCTTGATGCGCTCGACCAATGCCTCGGCGAGGCCTAGCTCGGCGTAGCGCTGCGCTCCGCGCCAACTGCACGCGCTCCACGGCACGACGACGGCCTGTGCGTGGCGCATGTCTTGTGGGCCCGCACACGAGCGTGTGCGCGCGCCAACTTTGGCCAGGGCATGTTGCATCGCATCCGTCTCCACCATGGAACACGGGCCGATCACGACATCGAGAGTCTGGTTCATAGCAGTCCTTCGGTTCGCGCCGCCCCGAACCGTCGTCCGCATGCCCCTATGGAATGCGCGACGCCGGCTCGCAGGCCGGCGTCGGTACTGCACTTCGAACTTGTCAGTCCTGCGGAGGCTAGTGGCCTCCAAGTGCAACGACGCCGGGCCCGCGAAGGGACCCGTGCGTGCGATGACACCATGTGGACATGAGGTTCATGTGCGGAGGAGATGATAGTCGTGTCAAGCCCAACTGACTAGGGCTACGCGCCTGCCAGTCTCAGCTCTGGGCCAAATCGTTCATTGGGCCAAGACGCTCACTGCGCGCGTTGGCGCGAGGTGATCTCCGCTTCGAAGGTCCACTGATCGTTCGGCGTCTCGTGATCTTTGAGGCGCTTGTCGGCCGCCTCCATCTTGAGCTCGGTGAGCTTCACGCGCCCCGAGTCGGCTTCGAGCTTGTAGAAGAAGTTCGTCAAGCGCATGCGGTCAAACGAACGGTCCTTGTCGCTCGACTTGATGCGATAGACCTTGTCGACGATGCCCTTGGTGCGCTGCTCGTTGCCGGGCACCAGGTTCACATCGCCGATCTCCACGTTGCGGAACGCGGCTTGGCGGCGCACATAGCTCTCGAGGTCGTCTTGCGCACCGAGACCTTCGCTTTGGCCGGCCTTCTTGAGCTGCGTGTGCTTGTGACCGGTCTGCATCAAGGTGCGTACGGTCTTCTCGATCTCTTGCTTGTCCGCCTTTGTGCGCAGAACGGCGACCTCGTCGCTCTTTTGCCAGCACATCCATGCCAGCACCAGCGAGCCCGCCACCGAGCCAAGGATCACACCACGCGCGAGGTTCATGTCTTTGAAGAAGCTCATGGGATAGTCCTCAGCTCTTGACCGTTTGGATCTTGGAGCAGTCGACATCCACGGCGAAGCCTTGGATGGAGATGCCCTTGCCGCCTTCGATGGACTTGCTCTGCTTGTCTTCCATCTCGCGGAACCAGGCCTCCGAGCGCAGCGCGCGCTTGAAGGACTCGAACTGCTGGCTCGCGGTCACCGAGTCATCGGCGAAGAAGGTCAGGTCCATCACGATGTGCACATGATCGCCCTTGCCGCCGCGGCCGACCGTGTAGGTCGAGGCCAGCTTGCGCAAGGAAGGCCGCGTGCCTTTGGCGATCTCGCTGTCCAACACACCGAGCACCGCGGACAAGCCCGTCAGCGCGGATTGCGGCTGTTGGATCTCGGCGTCTTGACCGAGGTCCTTCTCGAGCTTGAGCACTTCGGCCTGCAACATGCGCTGCATCGAAGCGAGCTGATCGGCAGGCGGCGTCTCGTTCTCGGGGTTCTTGAACCCGTCGAGCAACTTGACGAAGTCCGGCGAGGGATACGCGACATAGCCTGCGCGACCCGACTTCGCTTCCGGCACAAGGAAGTTGCGCGCGCTATCGCGCCAGAACGCGAGCTCGCCACTGAGCTGTTCTTGTTCACGACCCAAGAAGCGGTACCACACGCCGGTGCCCAAGAGCAGCAACAGCGCTAGCACCATCAACGGCAACTCGAGGCGCTCCCAAGTACCGCTGTAGCGCAACTCTTCGCGCCGCAACGACGCGGTGATGGCCGCACCGCCCAGTTGGCGCACAGCTGCACCGTACGCGACGACGAACTCACCTGCGGAACCGTCAGGGCGGCCCGTTTCGTCGGTGAAGGCTTCCAGACGACGCGTGTCGAAGTCGAGGATCGGTTCGTCAAGCAAACCTGGCACTTCAAGGCCGCAGATCAACACGGCTTCCACGGCGTTGGCCGTGCGCGCACCGGCGACCGTACGTGCCAGCTCGCGACGAATGCGTTGCGCGGCTTGCAAGGCGCGCTTGGCTTCATCAACAGGCACCTGCGCCGCAGGAGCTGCGTCCCCTTCCACCGGTGCGGCTGCGCTGCTGCTCGCGGCACCATGAGCTCCGAACGGAATGGCGCGCACTTCGCGCAGCTTGCCGCCGTCGACCACGACCACACAGGTGGCGTGTTCGCCCACATGCACCAAGACTTGCGCCTTGTCGGCCACCAACAAGCCCGCAGCATGCGCTGCGTTGTACATCGCCGTCGCTTCGAGCTCGGCCTCCATCGGTTCTGCGCCGGCCTTCGCCAGCAGATCGATGTTGCGCTTGATGTCGTCCTTCTTGACCGCGGTCACGAGCAACAAGCTCGACTCACCCGCGCTGTCCAACATCTCGAAGTCGACGATGGCGTCATCGATGGTCAAGTGCGGGAACTCGCCCTCGACATCGAACTTCAGCGTCTCTTCGATCTTGGCGCGATCGGACAGCTGGACCTTGTGCGTGCGGAATGCACCCAAGCCCGTATCGAGCGCCACCATGACGTCGTCGACGGGAGCCTTGGTGGCCTTCAACGCGTCAGCGATGACCTTCGCTGCCGCGCCCACGGGATCGTCACCATCGCGCGGCAACTCACCGCTCGCGGACGCCACGACCTTGTGCTTCTTCGGGCCGCCCTCAAGGACGACCAGCTCGAAGCGCTTGGTGCCAATGCGAATGCCACAGGTTCTTGCCATGCTGTCTCTCCGTTCAGCGTGCGCCGCTTGGGCACGCCATGATCCACTGGGCGCAATGATCCACTTAGCGAGGCCCCGATGCTAGTCGGTCAAAGGCATCTCGTTCGGCAACCGGCAGCACCTTGTCCCGCACGATCGCCCGGTAGCGTTGCCCGAGCTCACGCAGCTCGGGCTCCATCGCTGTGTTCAGTTCGGCCATGTGCCGGCCGCGGATCTCGTCCGCATCGGCCTTGTACTCTTCGAGCACGACCTCCAAGAGGTCACGGCGCTCTTGCGACAAGGCAAAGCGCTGGGCCAGCAAGCGCGCATAGTCGTCAAAGGCCGCATCGCTAGCCGGCGGAGTCGCTGTGCGCTTGGGCGCGATGAGCAATGCGCCGACGGCCAGCCCCGCTCCAAAGCAGGACAAGGCCGCCACGCCAATCCACAGTCGTAGATCGTGCGCCAGCGTCACGGCTTCCGCACTTGCGCCGCTTCAGCACGCTGCAAGGCTTCTAGGCGTTCGAGGGCCGTGTCCATGCTGATCTGCGGACGCTCGGCAGCGCGCAGGCCATCGCCATCCGGCAAGCGGTTGTCGCGTGCCGCCAACACGACCAAGATCGTGGCCGCTGCTGCGACGCTGGTCAAAGTCAGCACATAGCGCAGCAGACGATTGTCCTGTTCCGGCGCGGCTGCAGGCACCAGCACAGCGGGAGCGCGCACAGCTTGCGGAGCGTGCGCCACCGGCGTGGCAGGTGCGAAAGCCGCCTGCGCCACGCGCGCCGCGAAGCCACGCGGCACAGCATTCGCCGCCGGCTCGACGAACCAACGCTGCAAGTCCTTGTGTTCTTGCACGCCCGTGCGGCAGCCAACACAAGCCAACAGGTGCCGGCGCAACGGCGCGGCCTGCGTCTCGCTCAGCTCGCCGTCCAAGTACGGACCGATCAGCGTGTGTGCATCGTTGCAGTTCATG
>CAIKQM010000329.1 GCA_903829565.1 uncultured Planctomycetota bacterium | reverse complement strand
GCCTGGGTGGCCAAGTACGGAAAGAGCGCGCTGATCTCCACTCCACTGGCACCGCGCGGCTCAAAGCTCCAAGGTGAGGCCAGCGTGGCGCCCGTATTGGCGAACTGCGTAGCCTCCATGCGTGCCGGGAACGGTTGTCCATTCCACTTGACAAGGGCCGGCTTAGGATCAAAGGTGTCCATCTGGCCCGGACCGCCGTCCATGTGCAGAAAGATGCACGAGCGCGCCTTGGGAGCATGATGGCGGCCGCCGGCATTGGCGGCACTTGTTGCCCAAGTAGTGCGCGAGGACGCATGCGCCAGTGCTGACCAAGCTGCGGCTCCAAAGCCACACGCGGCCAACCGCAGCAGCTCACGGCGCGACGTCGTCATGGCAAGTACACCGTTTCTTGGGCTAGGAACAAGGAGTGCGCGTAGTCGTGCCAGTCGTCAGCGTCTGGACTTGCTCCAAGTGCGCTGTGCGCGAGGGCCAACTCTGCAGGTGTGGCCGGCCGCGACCACAGGCGCTCGATGGCTGCACGCACGCGCGTGTCCGTATCCGGAGCTTGCGCTTGGATCCACACGGCAAAGGAGCCCGCAAGCTCGCGCACGAAGGGATCATTCATCAAAACCAAGCGTTGCGCCGGCACATTCGAACGGCTGCGGGCACCGCGCGGTGCGTTGGGCACAGGTTGGTCAAAGGCCGCCAAGAACGGATCAGGGAAGTTGCGGCGCACTTCCAAGTACAACGATCGGCGCCCAGCACCATCGCGCGGACCGCTCGTGCCGGGTCGACCGCGCCCCTGCATATGGTCGTTCAGGTGTACCGGCACGGAAGGCCCGCCCACCCGCGCGTCCAAGCGCTGCGCCACCCAAAGCAGCGCATCGCGCACCGATTCGGCCGCCAAACGCTGTGCCGGACGATGAGTCCAACGCGCACCTGTGGGATCCAGCTGCAGTTGTTCGGCACTGGTATGGGCGCGTTGCGCGAAGGTGCGCGACAGCACAAGTTCGCGCACCAAGAGCTTCCACGAGCGCTGGTCGCGCAACCTGCACGCCAACCAATCCAACAGTTCGGGATGAGTAGGCGGTGTCCCCAACACACCAAAGTTGTCGGTGGTGCTGACGAGGCCAAGCCCCATCACATGGTGCCAGACGCGGTTCGCAGCCACGCGCCAGGTCAACGGATGCTGAGGATCAACCAGTTCGGCGGCTAACTCACGACGGCCAGAGCCCTTGGGCACACTCGCTTCCAACACTTGCGCCGCATACTCGCTGCGCAGTTGGTTCAGCACCGCTGGACCACCGCGTGCCACGGTCTCCTTGGCTTGCGCCGGTACGCCACGCGCATACAGCGGCGCATCACGGCCTGTGCCGTCCTCGGCAGCCAAAACGCGCACTTGCTGGGGAAAGTCAGCTGCAAGTGCTTGCCACTCGCTCAACCAGGCTGCGGCCTCGGCCGGCACTTCTACTGCTTCCGATGCGACCGCTTGGGGTGTACGCCAAACCTCGTCAAGTGCACCTGACACCACCCACGCGAGCTCGGCGAAGCCATCGCCGTGGTCTTCAAGCTCCAGCCAGACTTCCTCGCCTACATAACGCGACAAGTCGATGTGACGCGTACGCCACTCCTGCGGATGATCCAACTCCTGCTTGTGGCTCTCGAACAGCAGGTTGTTCTCTTCATTCAAGAAGAAGCCGTTCACATACACGCGCAAGGTGCTGTGGTTGCCGCGCACGCGCACCCACAGATCCCGCTCGCTGATGGTCCATGTAGGCGAACGCAAGGAGCCGCGCGCCTTGGATAGCACGCTGGCCGAGCTAGCGCAGGCGACTGCAACGCGCGTCGGCTGGGCACCATCCAGGGCCACCACCTCACCAGCTTGCAGAGGGCGCACAGCGAACGCACCTCCGCTGGTCGACCAAGCACCCCAATCGGTCGCTTGCCCATGCCACAGCACGCCTGCTGGGAGCGAGGCCGCCGGCAACGAGGGAACGCCCACAGCAGCTTGCAGTTGAGTGCGCAACACCTCCGCGCGGTGCAAGCGACGCGCCACGGCTCCGTCGACGTCCTGCCAGGCGTACACGCGCCGCGTGGAGCGCGCGATACCAAAGAGCGCGGTGTAATCGCGTTGCGACACATCATCAAACTTGTGGTCGTGGCAACGCGCGCACGAAATCGTCGTCCCCAAGAACGCCTTGCCAAGGACTTCGATCTGGTTGTCAATGCGCTCGGCTTCATCGAGCCGCGCATCAACTGGGGCATGGGTGCCTTGCGACAACCACCACCAACCAGTGGCAACCTGCGCCTCGTTGACGAGCTCGGTGGTTGCGGAGGCGCTGTTGTGCGAGCTGCGCGCGGGCAACAAATCGCCCGCCACTTGTTCGCTCACGAAACGGTCCCACGGCAGATCCGCATTGAGTGCGCGCACCACCCAATCGCGATAGCGCCACGCCTCGCGAATCGTGTAGTCAAACTCATGACCGCGCGTCTCAGCCCAGCGCATCACATCCAACCAATGGCGCGCCCAGTGCTCGCCAAAGCTGGGTTGCGCCAGCATCTCGTCCACCACTTGCGCACGCACAGCAGGCATGTCGCGCTCGCTGATGGCCTGCACCCACGCAGGATCAGGCGGCAGGCCGCGCACAGCAAAGCTCGCGCGACGCAACCAAGTCACACCCGGCACATCCCCCGCCGGCGTCAAGTTTGCTTGACGATGCGCGGCCTCAATGTAGCGATCCGCCGTCGTCCAGGCCCAGCCTGCGCTCGCCGGCACAGCAGGCTCCCTCAGGGGCATCCAAGACCAATGCCGCTCATAAGGTGCACCGGCCTCAATCCAGGCGCGCAAGGTAGCCACTTCCTGCGTTGTGAGCGCTTCATGCCCATCCGCAGGAGGCATGCGCTCGTCCTCGTCCGTGCTCAAGACGCGGCGCAGCAACTCACTCTCGTCGGGAGCACCGGGCACGATGGCAGCCGACAGCCCTTCCTCCGCTCGCAGCGCATCCTCGCGCCGATCCAAACGCAAGCCCGCCTTGCGGGAGGACTCATCCGGCCCATGACATGTGAAGCACTTGGCGGCCAAGATGGGCGCCACATCCAGCGAGTAGCTGGGCGGGCGCGTGTCCTCACCGCACCAAGCAGAGGCCAGCATGCAGGGCACGCGCAGGAAGGCAAGCAACGCCATGGCTTCACGATACTCGCCCGACTAGAGCACGGGAAGCCTCAAGCGAGCAAGGCTGCCCTCGAAGAGGACAGCCTTGCTGTAGAGTCTATTTGACCGTCAAGTCCACTTGACGGTCAGACGAAGGGTCAAGCCCTGTGATCAGGGCACCCAGACCACTTCCACACCGTTGGTGAGGTTGAAGGTCTCGGCGTTGCAGAACACCGCCGCGTTGCGGTACCACACCTGGTAGGTGCGCGTGCCCGGCGTGCCCACCACGAAGCCGAGCGGCAGGTCAAAGATGCTCGGGAAGGACGAGCCACCCACACTGTTCGTGCGCGTGCCCAAACGCACCACGGAGCCGGCTGCGCAACGCAGACCGTCACCGAAGGTCGTACCCAAGCCACCATTGGCACGCGTCGTGCCTTGGAAGTAGAGCGCGCTGCTGTTCGCCATGCCGCTGCCCACCAAGGTCAGCGTATCGGAAGCCAAGCTCGGCACACCCGTGGTGGCGAGACGCGCACCCTGAGCATTGACCGAGTTCGGGCAACCATTGCCGACCGCACCTACGTTGCCGCAGGGGCAGGCGGTGCCGCTGCCGTCACCGAAGCAGTACGCCGTCACCGTCGTCTGGCATTCGTCCGGCACGCTGTCGCCGTTCGAGTCCTGCGAGGTGCCCGCACCAATGTCGCACAGGTCACCGATGCCGTTGCCGTTGCAATCAGCGGGTGCCGTAGCCGGCACGACTTTGAAGATCTCGCCGCCGAAGTCGACGATGTACATCTCGCCGCGCGCGTCTTCACCGAAGCTGGTCGGCGAGTTGATCGCCACCGTGCCCACCGGGTCAAGTTGCGTGGTGCGATCTTGGAAGTTCGTGATCGCGCCCGAGCCGCTGTAACGGAACGACCAAATGCGCGAGGTGCAGTAGTCGCCGTAGAAGTACGTGCCCGACAGGTCACAGATGTCGGTGCCGCGGTAGATCACGCCGCCCGTGACCGAGCAGCCCAAGCTGTGGCTGTAGGTTTGGATCGGCAAACGCAGCGTCGGCGCGTTGCAGGTGCAGCCCGTCAAACCCGTGCAGCTGGTGCCCTCCATGCAGCGCCAACCGTAGTTGAGGCCACCCACGCCTGCCGGCGCGAAGGAGATCTCCTCGACGGCGTTCTGACCGACATCACCGATGTACAAGTCACCCGTGAGGTTGTCGAAGTCATTGCGCCACGGGTTACGCAAACCCGTCAGCCAAATCTCTGCGGAACCACCACCAGCGGCAAACGGGTTGCCGGCCGGGATGCCGTAGTTGCGCGCTGCGTCGGCCGGGAAGTCGTCGACGTTCACATTGATGCGCAGCATCTTGCCCAAGAGCTGGTTGTTGTTCTGGCCCGCACCGTTGGGGTCGTTGGCCGAACCACCATCACCCGTGGCGATGTACAGGAAGCCGTCCGGCCCGAAGCCGATCCAACCGCCGTTGTGGTTGCTGAACGGGTCCGCCATCGTCAACAGCGTCTGCACGCTGGCCGCATCGGCGAGGTTGGGGTCGGCAGCGCTGACCGTGTAGCTACGCACGGCGTTGGCCGAGGCCGTCGACGATACATACACATAGAACTTGCCGTTCTGCGCGTAGTTGGGGTGGAAGGCCAAGCCCAACAGACCGCGCTCACCACCGGTCGAGATGCCGCTGATGGTCAAGAACGGGGTGGCGTTGACCGTGTTGGTCGCCAGGTTGAGGATCTTGATGCGAGCCGTGCCGGCCGAGCCTTGCTCGATGATGAACAAGCGCGCCGTATCACCGGGCACGTGGGTCACGCCCACCGGCGACGACAGGCCGGCGGCCACGCGCGTGGTGGTGATCGGGGTTTGGGCTTCGGCGGAGCCAACGCAGAGCGCGGCAACGCTGGCGAGCATCAGTGACAGCTTCTTGAAGAGCATGGAGCCTCGAGGTCGAGCTTGTAGGCAGTCTTGGATAGGAGGGTCAGAGACCCTTGAAGCCTAACCGCCATCCGCGATTTGGGATAGACGACAACGAGCCTAGCCGGGCCGGATTAGGTTCGAGTCGCGCAAAGCCGCCGGAGGCTGCACTCCTTTGAGCCCTGCTGGAAAAGACTTCCGCTTGTTGACGGCTCCAACCGCGCGCGGGTTCCCTAGGGGGAAGCAAAGGCCTACTCTGGAGCCTCATGGAGGGCGTCCAAACGCATTGGTGGTGGCTGCTTGTGCCTCTGGCGCCCTTGTTCCTTGTCTTCCTGCTGCCGCGCGACCCGGTGCGCTTAGCTCTGCGGCTCATGCTCAGCGTGCTGTTCCGCACGCGAGTCGAAGGTCTGAAGGACCTGACCGCACTGAGTCCCAAGCAGCGTCAGGGCGTGCTGCTCGTGCCCAATCATGTGGATTTTGTCGATGCGTTGCTGATTGCGGCCTATGTCCCCCGCCGCGTGCGCTTCGTAGCGCCGCTGGAAACGCTGCAAGATCGCTCGCTCGGACCGCTGTTGCGTGCACTCGGCGCAGTCGGAGTCGATGCCTCGGCGCCGCTTAAGCAGACGCTGCGCGACTTGCGCAAGGTGAGTGCGCTGCTGCGCGCTGGCGAGGTCGTGTGCGTCTACGCCGGTGGTGAGCTTGGGCGACGCGGCGTGTTGCTGCCCTTTCAACGCGGTGTCGAGCATCTGGCTCGCGGTACGGGGGCCAGCATTGTGCCGGTCTGGTGCGGGCGTGCCTGGAGCGGTGGCTTCAGCGCCACACGCGAGCGTGCGTGGTGGACACTGCCGGAGGAAGTGCCGCAACAAGCCGATGTGTGGTTTGGAAGCGCTCTTGCCGATGACACGGACATGCACACCGTGCGGCGCGCGGTGGCCGATCTGGGCGAGCGTGCGTGGCAAGCCCAAGCGCCGAAGCGCACACCGCTGCATCACGGCTTTGTGAAGTCCGTGCGACGCAGGCCGTGGCGGCGCGCTGTCTACGATCCGCTACGCGGCGGCATCCGACGCTACGAAGCCTTGGTGGGCGCGATTGCCCTAGCGCGTGCCATGCGCGCGACTTGGCAACCCGGCGAGACCGTAGGCGTGTTGTTGCCGCCTTCGGTGGCAGGTGTGGTGGTGCAAGCCGCAGCGGCGCTCGCAGGCCGCACGATCGTCAACTTGAACTACACCGCTGGCCCCGCCGGCATGGGCTCGGCGGCCCGTCAAGCTAACTTGACACGCGTCTTGACCTCCAAAGTGTTCTTGCAGAAGGCGCGCCTCGAACTGCCCGCGGGCCTGGAACCCGTGTGGGCCGAGGATGTGGCGCGTCGCATCGGGCCACGCCAGCGCTTGGCCGCAGTCTGCGCCGCGCTGTGCTTGCCGATCGGCTGGCTGGAGCGCTACTGCGGAGCACCGCGGCGCATCGGCATGGATGATGTGGCCACCATCATCTTCTCCAGCGGCTCGACAGGTGAACCGAAGGGTGTGCCGCTCACCCATCGCAATCTCGACGCCAACTTGGCGGGCGTGGCGCAGGTGGTGCACCTCGAAACAGGTGATTGCCTGCTGGGCATTCTGCCGCTCTTTCACAGCTTCGGTTACTTCGCGACATGGTTCGCGTTGGAGAACGGCATCGGCCTCGCCTGTCACGCCAATCCCTTGGATGTGGAGACGATCGGACGCATGGTCTCGGACGAGCGCGTCACCATCTTGATTGCGACACCGACCTTCCTGTCGATGTACACCAAGAAGGTCCCGCCCGAACAGTTCGCTTCGTTGCGCATCGCCCTGGCAGGCGCCGAGCGCTTGACCAATGCCGTGGCGGATGCGTTTGAGGATCGCTTTGGCTTGGCCCCCATCGAAGGCTACGGCGCCACAGAGTGCTCACCGGTGATCGCCGTCAGCGTGCCAGCCGCGCGCGACACATCGCCGGAGCGGCGCCATTGGCGGCGCGGAAGTGTGGGACATCCGCTCTTGGGGGTGGCAGTGCGTGTGGTCAATCCGGACACCGGCGAGGGCTTGCCCCACAACACGCCAGGCATGTTGCTTGTCAAAGGTGCGAATGTGATGTCGGGCTATCTGGGTCGTCCGGATTTGACAGCCGAAGTCCTGCAGGATGGTTGGTACCGCACCGGCGACATCGCGCGCATCGACTTGGACGGCTATGTGTGGATCACCGATCGGTTGTCACGCTTCTCGAAGATTGCGGGCGAGATGGTGCCGCACGGTCGCATCGAAGAGACCTTGCATGCTGCGGCCGATGCCGTCTATCCGACCTTCGCCGTCACAGCCCTTGCCGATGAGCGTCGCGGAGAGCGCTTGGTGGTGCTGCACACGGCGGACGAGAGCGTGCTCGACACAGCGCTCGCCGGGCTGAGCAAAGCCGGTCTGCCCAACTTGTGGATCCCGCGCCGCGAGCATTGCGTGCGCGTGACCGCCATCCCGGTGCTGGGCACGGGCAAGCTCGATCTACGCGCACTCAAACAGCTCGCTCAGGAGCTTACTTCCGTTTCCAAATGACGCCTTTGGGCGTGTCTTCCAGCACGATCCCCTTGGCGAGCAACTCGTCACGGATGCGGTCGGAGGCCTGAAAGTCCTTGCGCTTGCGCGCGTCTTGGCGCGCGGCAATCGCACGCTCGATCTCGGCATCCAAGGACTCTTCCTCCACGCGCACGCAGCCCAGCACCTTGTTCGCGGTGTGCACCAAGAACTGGTTGGCGGCGGCAGCCGCCGAGGCACCCAAGCGCTCTTCCAACACAGCCGTACGCAGTTGCATCAAGGCCGCGACCGCACGCGGAGTGTTGAGGTCATCATCCATGGCCTCTGTAAACTCGGCTTGACACTCTTCCACGAGTTCCAAGCCGGCTTCGCTGCTGGCCGCCGCACCATGCCCGGTCATCGCACGGCGCAAGCGCGCGGCCAAATCATCCAAGTTCTCCAGCACGCTCTTCGACTCGTCCATGATGGCCCAAGTGAAGTTCAAGGGTGTGCGGTACTGACCACGCAACAGGCAGAAGCGCAAGGCGCGCGGCTCATAGCCCTTGGCCACCACATCGTCGATGGAGTAGCAGTTGCCGAGGCGCTTGCTCATCTTGCCGCCATCGACCTGCAAGAACTTGGTGTGCATCCAATAGTTCGCGAAAGGCGCACCGGTGAAGCACTCCGTCTGGGCGATCTCACATTCGTGGTGCGGGAACACATTGTCCTCCCCGCCCGTGTGGATGTCGATGCGATCACCGAGGTGCTTGCGCGCCATCGCCGAGCACTCGATGTGCCAGCCCGGGAACCCGTGCTCACCAAAGCGCGTGGGCCACTTCATGATGTGGCGCGCGTCACTCTTCCACAGCGCAAAGTCCGCGGGGTGACGCTTCTCTTCGCGCACTTCAATGCGCGCACCTGCGTCCAGCTCACTGACCGTGTTGCCCGACAGCCGGCCGTAGCGCGGGAAGCGCGCCACTTCAAAGTAGACATCCTCACCAGCTTGGTAGGCGTAGCCCTTCTGGAGCAAACCTTCGATCATCTCCACCATCTCGGGGATGTGCTCGCTGGCCTTAGGGTAGACCATCGCAGGCTCGATCCCGAGCTTGTGAATGTCCTCCATGAAGAGCCGCGTCCAATGACGGCTGATCTCCCAAGGATCGCGATTCTCCTTCTTGGCCTGCGACTCGATCTTGTCTTCGCCTTCGTCGGCGTCGTCCAGCAAGTGTCCGACATCGGTGATGTTCATCACCTGCTTGACCGTCACACCCGAGCACTCCAACCAGCGCCGCAGCGTGTCCGCAAAGATGTACGCGCGGAAGTTGCCGATGTGCGCGCGGCCATAGACGGTCGGACCGCAGTTGTACATGCGCACCACGCCACTCTCGAGCGGGCGGAACGGTTCCTTGTGGCGAGTGAGCGTGTTGTAAACGACGAAGGTCACGGAGAGCCTCTAGCGGTGCGTGGGGCGCGTGGCGCGCGGATGCGTGCAGCACGCAGGAGGCATGATCCCCTGACCTGAGTCCAGCATCAAGGGTTCAGCTCCAGCGGGTCGTACGCTGCAACTGGAGGTGGGCTATGGCAAACTTGGGGCCTTATGTTCGCCAACGCCCTCCTGTGTGTAGCTGTTGCTGTGCTCCCCCCTCAGGCCGGACAAGGCGGTCAGGGTGGACAAGGTGGTCAGCAGCCGCGTATGCCGCGCGTGCCGTCGATGACCGAGCTGATGAAGGATGTGGACCTCTATCCGGCCGAACGCCCGGTGGCGGTGCAGCACTTCTTCGCCGTCGAAGGCGAGGCCAAGCCCGAGGCTTTGACAAAGGCCTTCCAGGAGTTGAAGAGCGACAAGGCGCTGTGCCGCATCACCTATGGTCCGGTGTCGACCAGCTCGCGACCGAAGCTGCAGTTCCTCGCAGTCGAGGCACCGGCCACGGTCAAGAAGAAGGATGTGGAACGCGCTCTGGAGCGCGGCGGGTTCAAGGCCGATGAAGTGGCCGCAACCTGTTTCCAAGGACCGCAACAGAACTTTGGAGGCCAGGGCGGGGCCTTCGGACTCAGCTCGCGCGATTGGTTGCTCGGTACCAGTGCTGACTTGCGCTGGTGTGAGACCTTGCTGGGCTTCAGCCAGTTCTTCCATGTGCCAAGTAAACTAGACGCCGAACAGATCGCGGATCGTGTCAAGAAACTTGGACAACCGTTCGGGCGTGGCGACATTGGCAAGCTCGTCGTCCACTCCTTCACTTGGCGCCTCGAGGGCACGCTCGATGAGACGATCGCCAAGCGGTTGGAGAAGGCGCTGCTCAAGTTGACCTGCGTGAAGCGCGCTGTGGTCGATGTGGGTTCCAAGACTCTCGCCATGGAAGTGGCGCTCGAAGGCGTGCGCGTCTCCGGCATGCCGGCCGAGCTGCCTATCCCGGAAGAGTTCAAAGGCTTCGCAGATGCGGCCGCTCAGAGTGCTGGCAATGCGCTGGATGCTCCGCGTGTGCGCTTTGACACCACGCCGGTGTGGGAGCTGCTCGACAAAGAGCTGCTCAAGCCCCTGACCATCGAGAAGCAAACCGCGCAACCTGCGGAGCCGCCGGCCGATGGCGGCTGAGCAAGTACCGTTTCGCCTGCTGCGCGAAGTCGGCAGCGGAGCCAGTGGCCGCGTCTGGCAGGCCGTGCTGTTGCGCGACCTGCCTGATTGCCCTGCAGGCACGCAACTCGCTGTCAAGTTGATCCATCCGCACTTGCACGAGCACGCG